>NZ_JBEUPA010000192.1:0-13823 GCF_040492065.1 Actinomadura sp. NPDC000929
AGGCCGTCGCCGACCTGCTGACCGTCAAGGAGCACTTCGGCGAGTTGCACGGCACTGCTGGCGCTGGCCGGGCTGGTCGTCGCGGCGGGGCTGACGCCCGTGGCGCCCGGGGAGGCGCGGGTGCTTCAGCTTCTCGGTAGGTACAAGGGGACCGTCCGCGCCGACGGCCTCCGGTGGGTGAACCCGCTGACGGAGCGGCGCAAGGTCTCCACGCGGATCCGCAACCACGAGACCGGGCGGGCGAAGGTCAACGACCTGGACGGGAACCCGATCGAGATCTCGGCCGTGGTGGTGTGGCAGGTGGCCGACACCGCGCGGGCCGTGTTCGAGGTGGACGACTTCGTGGAGTTCGTGGCGTTCCAGACCGAGGCGGCCGTCCGGCACATCGCGGGCAGCTTCCCCTACGACGCCCACGACCGGACGTCGCTGCGCGACAACGCCGACGAGATCACGGGGCAGCTGTCGGACGAGCTGGCGCAGCGGGTGGCGTCCGCCGGCGTGAAGATCATCGAGTCGCGGATCACCGGGCTGGCGTACGCGCCGGAGATCGCGCAGGCGATGCTGCGCCGCCAGCAGGCGGGCGCGGTGGTGGCGGCGCGGCAGCGGATCGTGGAGGGCGCGGTCGGCATGGTGCAGCTCGCCCTCGACCGGCTGGACGAGGAGAACGTGGTCGACCTGGACGAGGAGCGCAAGGCGGCGATGGTCAGCAACCTGCTCGTGGTGCTGTGCGCCGACCGCGACGCCCAGCCGGTGCTCAACACCGGCTCGCTCTACCAGTGAGCGCCGCGACCAGTGGCGGAGCGCAAGAAGATCCTGCTGCGGCTCGACCCGGCCGTGCACGACGCGCTGGCGCGGTGGGCCGCCGACGAGCTGCGCAGCACCAACGCGCAGATCGAGTTCCTGCTGCGCAAGGCGCTCGCGGACGCGGGGCGGATGCCCGGAACCGCGGGGCGGATGCGCGGCCCCGGGCGGCCGCGCAAGGCGCGGGACGACGAGGACGAGGGCGGCCCACCAGGGGACGGGGGCGAGGGCTAGCGGGGCAAGTGGTGATCCCTACAAGATCCGCAGTGCCGAACTTGTATCGGGCGCCAGCGGCGACCGGGGGGCGCGCCCCATAGCCTGCTCGGACATGGACCCCGAACGCCTGATCTATCCCCTCATGAAGCACGTGGTCATGGGACCCGCGATGCGCCTGGCCTTCCTGCCGAGGGTGAGCGGCCTGCGGCACGTCCCGCGGATCGGGCCGGTGATCCTCGCGGCGAACCACCTGGGGTTCCTGGACTCGTTCGTGCTGCCGCTGATGGTGCCGCGCCGGGTCCACTTCCTCGGCAAGCATGAGTACTTCACCGGGGCGGGCCTGAAGGGCCGCGCCACGGCGACGTTCTTCCGCAGCGTCGGCGCGATCGCGGTGGACCGGTCCGGAGGGCGGGCCGCGTTCGACGCGCTCGACACCTCGGCGGCGGTGCTGGAGGGCGGCGGGGTGTTCGCCATCCACCCCGAGGGGACGCGGTCGCCGGACGGGCGGCTCTACCGCGGCCGGACGGGGGTGGCGCGGCTGGCGATGCGGACCGGGGCGCCGGTCGTCCCGGTGGCGATCGAGGGCACCGACAAGGTGCAGCCCCGGGGGCAGGCCGTCCCGCGGCCGGGCCGGATCGGGCTGCGCATCGGCGCGCCGATGGACTTCCGGGGACGGGACGCGGGCGTGCCGCGCGGCCGGGCGGCCCGGCAGATCACCGACGAGATCATGGAGGCCATCCGGGGGCTGTCGGGCCAGGAGTACGTGGACGACTACGCGCCGAGGCCCGCCGAGCCGCGCTGACCGTCCGCCCCATGTTTCAGCGTGACCGATTGGGCACCATTCATGGGGACGGATGGAGATGATGTGGAAATCACCATGGACCTCGTGCTTCCGCGCGACGTGGCGAGCGTTCCGGCGACGCGCAAGCTCCTGGACGCGGCACTGGCCGCGCTCGGTGTCGAGGGCCACATCCGCGACGACATCGAGATGATGCTGACCGAGGCGTGCACCAACGTGATCAAGCACGCCGAGCACGGGGCGGACTACACCGTGCGGGCGATGATCCAGGACCGGCGCTGCGTGATCAAGGTGATCGACTCGGGGACGGGATTCGACGCGGCGCGCGTGCCGGCCCCCGATCCGGCGGCGGAGCAGGGGCGCGGTCTGATGATCATGAGGGCGCTGGCCGACGACGTCCGGTTCGCCTCGTTCCCCGAGGACGGGGCGCTGGTCGCGCTGGAGAAGCGCCTGTCCTACAGCGAGGACAGCCTCGGCGGGCTCCTCACCGCCGACAGCGAGACCCCGGACGGTTTCCGGCCCGGTTCGGGCGAGCTCGCGGCCCGGCTGTTCGAGATGGCCCGGGTCGGCGACACCCAGGGGATCCTCTCGTACGTGAACGACGGGGTGCCGGTGAACCTGTCCGACCACAGGGGCGAGACCCTGCTGATGCACGCGGCCTGCCACGGGCACGTGGAGACCGTCCGGGCGCTCACGCTGCGGGGCGCCGACCCGGACCGCGCCGACGACCGCGGCCACCGCCCGCTGACCGGTGCGGTGTTCAAGCGGGAGACCGAGGTCGTGCGGGTCCTGCTGGAGGCGGGGGCCGATCCGCGGGCGGGGTCGCCGTCGGCCGCCGACACGGCGCGGCTGGTCGGCGACACCGAGCTCCTCGCGTGGTTCGAGGAGACCGCTCCCCCGCCCGCGTGAGCGCTCAGCGCCGGACGCGCAGCACGAGCAGCGCCACCAGAAGCGCCGCGACGGCGAACCCCGCGCCGGTCGCGAACGCCGCGTCCATGCCGCCGACGGCGGCCGCGGGGCCGTGGCCGGACGCGGCGGACCCGTAGGCCGTCACCATGACGGCCGAGCCCAGCGACCCTCCCGACCACAGCATGGCCTGGGCGACCCCGGCCGCCGCGCCCGACTGCTCCGGCTCGACGCTGCCGAGGATCGTCGCGTTCAGCGGCAGCATCGACAGCCCGCCGCCCGCGCCCATCAGGAGGAACGGCACCAGCACCGCGCCGGCGTAGCCGTCCCCCGGAGAGAGCCGGGTCAGCCACAGCAGCCCGACGGTGAGGAGGGCGGTGCCGGCGACGACCAGGGGGCGGGCGCCGGCGCGCGCCAGCAGGCGCGGCGCGGTCCGCACGACGGCGAACTGCATCCCCACCATGGGCAGGAAGGCGGCCCCGGCGCGCAGCGGCCCGTAGCCGAGCACCTGCTGCAGGTACTGGGTGAGGAAGAAGAACGAGCCGAACATCGCGGCCGCCAGGCACAGCTGGGTCAGGTAGGACGCGGCCCGGTCGCGCCCGGTCAGCAGCCACAGCGGCATGAGCGGGCGGCGGGCGCGGGCCTCGACGGCCACGAAGGCGGCGAGCAGCGCGACCGCCGCGCCGAACGCCGCGAGCGCCCGGCCGTCGGCCCAGCCGTCCGACCCGGCCCGGATCAGCGCGTAGACGAGGGCGGTCATGCCCGTCGTGGAGGCGAGGGCGCCGACGACGTCGAACCGGCCGGGCCGGCGCGGCGTCTCGGTGAGGACGCGCGGCGCGGCCAGCGCCAGGACCAGGCCGACCGGGACGTTGACGAAGAACACCCAGCGCCACGACCCGGCCTCGGTCAGCACCCCGCCGGCGATCATGCCGACGGCGGCGCCCGCGCCGGTCACGGCGGAGAAGACGCTCAGCGCGCGGACCCGGGCGGCGCCCTCGAAGTTGGTGGCGATGAGCGCCATGGCGCTCGGCGCGGCGACGGCGGCGGCGACGCCCTGGGCGGCGCGGGCGGCCAGCAGCCACCAGCCCGCGTCCGCGAACCCGCCGGCCAGCGACGCGGCGGTGAACAGCACGATCCCGGCGGTGAAGGCGCGGCGGCGCCCGAACACGTCCCCGGCGCGCCCGCCGAGCAGGAGCAGGCCGCCGAATGCGAGCATGTAGGAGTTCTGGATCCAGGCGAGCCCCCCGGTGGTCAGGCCGAGGCCCTCACGGACGTCCGGGAGCGCGATGGTGACGACGGAGGTGTCGAGGCCGATCATGAGCTGGCAGCCGACGATGACGGCGAGGACGGTTCCTGCACGATGATGGAGGGGCGGCGCGGCCGCGCCGGGAGGTGTCGACTCCCGGGTCGCGGCCGTCCGCCCGCTGGCTGCGGTCAAGGCGAACCTTCCCAGAAATAAGGAACGGCGAAGTACACTATGTGGGGAACGTACCACCGACGCACGCAAAAGAGAACGCTAGCGTTCACTATTTTCGGGATCGTGCCGTGACCCGTGCCGACTCCGGTGCCCCCGCCGACCCGGGGCCCGCGGCCACCCGCCGCCGCGGCGGCGACCTGGAGGCCGCGATCTTCGACGCCGTGTTCGCCCAGCTGGAGGCCGTCGGCTACCGCGGGCTGACCATGGAGGGCGTCGCCAACGGCGCCCGCACCGGCAAGGCCGCCCTCTACCGGCGCTGGCGGTCCAAGAACGAGCTGATCACCGACGCGCTCAAGCACGTCCTGCCCGAGCCGCCGACCGCGCCGCGGACCGGGTCGCTGCGCGAGGACATGCTGCGGATCCTGGGCTGCCTGCGCGACACCCTGATCGCCTGCCGCGGGGCGGCGTTCCGGATGCTGAAGGAGGAGAGCGAGGAGGGCGTCGGCCTCATCCACGACGTCGTGCGCGACCGGCTCTCCAAACCCGTCCGCGACCTGCTCTACGAGGCGCTGCGCGAGGCCGCCGCGCGCGGGGAGATCCGGCCCGAGGCCGCCACCCGGCGGATCGCGAACGTGGGCCCGGCGGTGATGGTGTACGACAACCTCACCGAGGGCGGCCCGATCACCGACGACGACCTGGCGTCGATCGTCGACGAGGTCCTCATGCCGATCGTGCGCCCCTGACGAAGGTCGGGGTGCGCGGCGGCCGTTCGACCATGATCGGAAGCGGCCCGCGGCCGGGAGGCTGGGGCGATGCGATCATCATCCGCCTCCCACCGCCTGCTCGCGGCCGCGGCCGTCCTGCCCCTCGCCCTGTCCGCGTGCGGCACCTCCGCCCACGCGGCGAAGACCGCCGCCGCGGCGCCCGCCACGTTCGGCCTGCCCCGCCCGACGGGCCCGCACCAGGCCGTCGGGACGACCGAACTGCACCTCGTGGACGCCGGGCGCGCCGACCCGTGGGTGCCAGGCCGGACACGCGAACTCATGGTCAGCGTCTGGTATCCGGCCGACGGCGCCTCCGGGCCGAAGGCGCCGTACCTGCGTCCCGGGGTCGCCAAGGCGCTCTCGGAGGTCGACGCGCTCGGCGTGTTCAAAGCCGGGACGGTCGACTGGGCGGGCGCCCGGACCCACGCCGCCGAGGGCGCCCCCGCGGACGCGCGGCGCCCGAGGCCCGTCGTCCTGTACTCCCCCGGTTTCGGCGTCCCGCGCGCGCTCGGCACCACGATCGCCGAGGAGCTGGCCAGCCGCGGGTACGTGGTGGTGACCGTGGACCACACCTACGAGACGGCCCCCGTGGAGTTCCCCGGCGGGCGCGTCGAGCTCCAGCACATGCCCTCGCAGGGGCCGCAGCGGCTGAAGACCGGCCTGGACGCGCGCGTGAAGGACGCCCGCCTCGTCCTCGACCGGCTCGCCGCGCTGCGGGCCGGCCGCAACCCCGACGCCGAGGGGCGGGCCCTGCCCAGCGGCCTCGGACGGTCGCTCGACCTGTCCCGGGTCGGCATGGTCGGGCACTCCGCGGGCGGGATCGAGGCCGCCGAGGCCATGCGCACCGACCGGCGGGTGGACGCGGGCATCGACATGGACGGCACCATGCAGTACGCGGAGAACGACTTCGTACGGGTCGCGGAGACCGGGCTCGACCGCCCGTTCATGCTGATGGGGGCCGCCACTGGCGGCTCCCCGCAGACGCACCTGACGACCCCGTCCTGGACGTCGTTCTGGAACCGCTCGACCGGGTGGAAGCGCGACCTGAACGTTCCCGCCGCGAGCCACTACTCCTACACCGACGTCCAGGCGATCCTCCCGGCGCTGGACGGGGAGCTCGACATCCCCGCCCGGGACCGCGCCGACCTCGTCGGGACGGTCGACCCCGAACGGATGACGGCGTCGGTGCGGGCCTACGTCACCGCGTTCTTCGACCGGGCGCTGCTCGGACGGCACCGCCCGGTCCTCGACCGCCCGTCGCCCCGCCACCCCGACGTGCGGTTCATCCGCTGACCAGGCCGTGCACGCCCTCGCCGTCGGGCAGGATGAGCTGGCGGCGGGGGTAGGGCATCTCGATGCCCTCCTTGGCGAAGCGGCGGTGCAGCCGCTTGACGAACTCGTGCTTCAGGCGGAACTGGTCGCCGAACTCGTCGGTCCGCAGGATCACGGTGAAGCCGATCGAGGAGTCGCCGAAGGTGTGGAAGCGCACCAGCGTCTCGCTGTCCTTCACCCCGCCCTGCACCTCGTTCATGACCTCCTGGCCGACCTCGACGACCACGCTCTCGACGCGCTCCAGGTCGCTCTCGTAGGCCACGCGCGCCTGGATCAGCAGCGACATGTCCTCGGCGGGGCGGTGGTAGTTGGTGAGGATCGTGTCGGAGAACCGCTGGTTCGGGATGACCTCGATGTTGTCCGACAGCGTCCGGATGGAGGTGTTGCGCCAGTTGATGTCGACGACGTACCCCTCCTGGCCGCTGCTCAGCTTGATGTAGTCGCCGGGCTCGATCGTCTTGGACGCCAGGACGTGCACGCCCGCGAAGAGGTTGGCCAGCGTGTCCTGGAGGGCGAGGGCGACCGCGAGACCGCCGACGCCGAGGGCGCCGAGCAGCGGCGAGATCGAGATCCCGAGGCTCTGCAGCATCACCAGGACGCCGACGCCGATCACGAGGACCCGGGTGATGTTCGCGAAGATCGTCACATTGCCGGCGACGCCCTGCCGGACCATCGCGATCGAGCTGACCGAGCCCGCGATCAGGCGGGCCAGCGCCAGCGAGACGACGAGGATGGCGGCGGCCGTGAGCACCTTGGCCGTCACGTCCAGCGTGCCCCGGGGCAGGTGCAGCGCCCTGGCCGCGCCCCACAGGCCGAGCAGCACCGAGACGGGCACCGCCAGGTCCTTGAACAGGCGGGCGGCCAGGTCGTCCCACGCCCACCGGGTGTCGCCCGCCCGCCGGAACAGCCGGCCGGTCAGCAGCCGCAGGACCACCGCGATCCCGACCGCGACCACCAGCACGGCGACGGCTCCCACCACCCGATGCCAGGTCAGATCGCCAAGGTCAGCCATGACGCTGAAGATTCCTCCTCTGTCCGGGAAGGCACGGCGCCGCCCGTTGAAATATCCCTTTTGCGTGTTACGAGCCCTGATCGTAGTGAAGACCGGAGGCACTGCGAGGCACATCACGGCACATCTGGCTCCGGGGCCCGGGGACCTGCCGGTTACGATCGATCGAGTGGTGAGCGTGGGAATGATGCGCCGGCTCGGGGTCACGGCGCTGGGATTGCGGAACGGCCCCCACCGGGTGACGGTCGAGCGCGACCTGGAGGTCCCGGCCGCCGACGGCGTGACACTGCTGGCCGACCGGTACTCGCCCGCCGGCGTCGAGAAGGCGCCGACGGTGCTGGTCCGCTCGCCCTACGGGCGGCGCGGGCCGTTCGGCCTCATGTGCGGGCAGGGCTTCGCCTCGCACGGGTTCCAGGCCGTGGTGCAGAGCGTGCGCGGCGGCTTCGGGTCCGGCGGCGTCTTCGAGGCGCTGGACGAGCGGGAGGACGGCCTCGCCACCATCGAGTGGCTGACCTCGCAGCCGTGGTTCGGCGGCACGTTCGCCATGCACGGCCCGAGCTACCTCGGCTACGTCCAGTGGGCCGTCGCCGCCGAGGCCGGGCCCGAGCTGAAGGCGCTGTCGATGCAGGTCACGGCGTCCACCTTCCGGGACGCCGTCAACGTCGGCGGCACCTTCGCCCTGGAGTCGGCGCTCATCTGGGTCGACCTGACCGCGCGGATGAAGAACTCCCTGTCGGGCATCACGACCGGCATCATGTCGCCGCGCCGCGCCCGCCGCGCAACCCTGTCGGGACGCCCGCTGGCCGAACTCGACCGGCTCGCGACCGGCGAGCAGCAGCGCTTCTTCCAGGACCTGCTCGTCAACGGCCCCGACACGCCGTTCTGGGACAAGCGCGACTTCAGCACCACCGTGTCACAGGTCACCGCGCCGGTGAACATGACGGGCGGGTGGTACGACATCTTCCTGCCCTGGCAGATGAAGGACTACGCGGCGCTGCGCGCCGCCGGCCGGCGCCCCTACCTGACGATCGGGCCCTGGTTCCACGCCGACCAGCGCATGATGCGCGGCTCGGTCGCCGACGCGATCGCGTGGTTCCGCGCCCACCTGCTGGACGACCCGTCCGGCCTGCGCTCGCAGCCCGTCCGGATCTTCGTCACCGGCGCGGAGGAGTGGCGCGAGTTCCCCGACTGGCCCGTCCCCGGCATGCGCGAGGAGCGCTGGCACCTGCACCCGGCGGGCGCCCTGTCCCCTGGCGAGCCGCCGGAGTCCGATCCCGACCGCTACCGCTACGACCCGAACCACCCGACGCCGTTCCTCGGCGGCCCGACCCTGCTCGGCGAGACGCACCCCTCCACCGACCAGAAGCGCCTGGAGCGCCGCCGGGACGTGCTGACCTTCACCTCGGGCGTCCTGGACGAGGACATGGAGGTCATCGGCCCGGTGACCGCCGACCTGCACGTCCGCTCGAACCGCGAGCACACCGACTTCGTCGTGCGGCTCTGCGACGTCACCCCCGAGGGCGAGTCCCTCAACCTGTGCGAGGGTATGCGCCGCCTCGTCCCCGGCGCCCCCGAGCCCGGACCCGACGGGGTCCGCCGCGTCGCCGTCGAGCTCTGGCCGGTCGGCCACCGCTTCCGCCGCGGGCACCGCGTCCGCGTGCAGGTGGCCAGCGGCGCCTACCCCCGCGTCGCCCGCAACCCCGGCACCGGCGCCCCGATCGGCACCGCCACCGAGATGCTCACCGCCGACCAGGAGATCTTCCACGCCCCCGGGCACCCGTCCTCGATCACCCTGCCGATCGTCCGCTGACCGGCGGGGCGGCGGGGTCAGCCGCGGCGGGCCCGGAGGGCCTCCAGGGCCCTGTCGGCGTGGACGTTCATGCGGACCTCGCTCTTGACGACCGCGAGGACGCGGCGGTCGGTGTCGATGACGAAGGTCTGGCGCCTGGTCGGCATGAGGGCCACCGAGCGCTTGACGCCGAAGCGCGCCCGGACCTCGCCGGACGGGTCGGACAGCAGCGGGTAGCCGAGCGAGTGCTTGTCGGCGAACTCCTTCTGCTTGCCGACCGGGTCCGCGCTGACGCCCACCGGGCGGGCTCCCGCCTCCGCGAGCTCGGCGACCACGTCGCGGAAGTGGCAGGCCTCGGCGGTGCAGCCGGGGGTCATGGCCGCCGGGTAGAAGAACAGGACCACCGGGCCCTCGGCCAGCAGGCCGCTCAGGGTGCGCGGTTCGCCCGTCTCGTCCGGGAGTTCGAAGTCGTCGACGACGTCACCGGGTCTCATGGGTCGAACCTAGCCGAGGCCAGGACCGGGGCCCCGCGCGGTGCGTCATCCGTATCCGTCGCAGAAGTTTCGCCGCAGGTGAGCGCCGTGCGGCCGGCCCCGGGGGCAGGTATTCCGATTCGTCAGGTTTGACGGGGAGGGGGGAGGGATAGGAAACTGACCGAGCAGGTGTCTACGACGCAGATACCTCCGAGCTTCCCCTGTGTAGTCCCGGAGGATCCGTCATGCATCGCCCGCTTCACATCGCTCTGGTGTCCGCCTCCGACCTTGACGGCGAGCACCTGCAGTCAGTCCACGTCCGGGATCTCGCCCGCTCCCTCACCCGTCCGCTGGTCGCCGACGGTGAGCCGAACCAGGTGACGGTCTACACGCGCCGCCAGGACCGCTCCGCCCGCAGCCGGGTCCGGCTCGCGCCGGGCGCCGCCGTGGTGAACCTGGACGCCGGGCCCGCCCGTCCGCTGTCGGACGACGAGCTGCTCCAGCACCTGCGCGACTTCGCCGACGGCCTGCGCCGCCGCTGGTCCGGATCGGCGCGCCCCGACATCGTGCACGCGCACGGCTGGATCGGCGGCCTGGCCGCCTGCGCCGTCGCCCGCGAGCTCGGCATCCCCTTCGTGCAGAGCTACCACGGCGTGGCCGCCGTCGAGCGGCAGGCCGGACGCCAGGTCCACCCGCACCGCGACCGCCTGGAGAAGGCCATCGGGCGCGACGCCGACCTGGTGCTGGCCGGGCACGCCGAGGAGGCCACCGCGGTCGTGCGGACGGGCGTCCCGCGGCCCTCGGTCGCGGTCGTCCCCTACGGCGTGGACTCCGAGCACTTCTCCCAGGTCGGCCCGGCGATGCCGCACGGCGACCGGGCCCGCCTGGTGATCGTCAGCGAGGACCTCGGCACCGACGTCGAGACCGCGCTGCGCGCCCTGGTGCACGTCCCCGACGCCGAGCTGGCCGTCGCCGGCGGCCCGGAGCGCGAGGAGCTGGAGCACGACTCGGCCGTCCACCGGCTGCGGCTGCTGGCCAAGGAGCTGCACGTCGCCGACCGGGTCATCTTCCTCGGGCGGCTGCCCCGCAAGTCCCTGCCGAAGCTGCTGCGGACCGCCAGCCTCGCGCTCTGCCTGGCCCCGCACCAGCCGTCCCCGACGGCGCCGCTGGAGGCCATGGCCTGCGGCGTCCCCGTGGTGGCGACCCCGGTCGGCGGCAACGCCGACGAGGTCCTGGACCACATCACCGGCATCCACGTCCCGGCGGGGCGGCCCGTCGTGATCGGGCGGGCGATCCGGCAGCTGCTGTCGGAGGACACCACGCTGCACGGCTACTCGATCGCCGCCGGCGACCGCGCCCGCTCCCGCTACTCCCTGGAGCGGATCGGCGCCGAGACGCTGCGCGCGTACCTGAAGGTGCTGCCCGTCCCCGAGCCCGAGCCGGCCGCGGAGGACGAGGCCGAGCAGGAGACCGGCAAGGCCCCCGCCCTCGTCGGCTGACGCGCACCCGGCCCGCGGGCCCCGGACCGTCCCGGTCCGGGGCCCGCTGACGTCCCCCCGGATGGGATACTCGACCGGGATGACCGGAAAGGACTGTTCGTGCTGATCGGCAGGGCGGCGGAGCTGGCGGAGCTGACCGCCGCACTGGACCGCGCCGCCGCGGGCGGCGCGGGCGTCGTGCTGGTCAGCGGGGACGCGGGGGTCGGCAAGACGCACCTGGTGTCCGCGCTCACCGCCGCCGCCGTCGACCGCGGCTGCGCCGTCCTCGTGGGGCAGTGCGCCGAGCTCGGCGAGAGCATGCCCTACCTGCCGCTCACCGACGCCCTGTGGGCCGCCGCGCACGCCGGGACGCCGGAGGCGGACGAGGTCCGCGCCGCGCTCGACGCCCGGCCCGCGCTCGCGCGCCTGCTGCCCGACGGCGAGGGCGGTCCCGCCGCGGGGTCCGAGCTCGGCCAGCAGCAGCTGTTCGGCGCCGTGCTCGGCCTGCTCGGGGAACTGGGCGACGAGCGGCCCGTCCTGCTCGTCCTGGAGGACCTGCACTGGGCCGACCGGTCGACGCGGCACCTGCTGACGTTCCTGAGCCGCGTCCTGCAGCGCGAGCGGGTCTGCCTCGTCGGGACGTACCGGTCCGACGACCTGCACCGGCGGCACCCGCTGCGGCCCGTGGTCGCCGAGCTGCTGCGGCTGCCGAACGTGACGGGCGTCGAGGTCCGCCCGTTCGGGCGCGGCGAGACCGCCCAGTACCTCGCCGAGCTGGCGCGCGGGTCCGCCCCGGTCACGGCGCGGACCGTCGAGCGGGTGCACCGCCGGTCGGAGGGCAACCCCTTCTACGCCGCCGAGCTGTACTCCTCCGGCCTGGACGTCGGGGACGACGGGGCGGCCGGGCTGCCGTCCGCGCTCGCCGACCTGCTGCTGTCGCGGATCGAGCGGCTGTCGGACGCGGGCCAGCGGGTGGTGCGGGTCGCGGCCGTGGCGGGGCGCCGCGTCGACGACGAGCTGGTGCGCGTCGTGGCGGGGCTGGACGAGGCGACGGTCGGCGAGGCGCTGCGCGAGGTGGTGTCGCACCAGCTGCTCGTCCCGTCCGGCGCCGGGTACACGTTCCGGCACGCGCTGCTGCGCGAGGCCGTCTACGCCGACCTGCTGCCCGGCGAGCGGACCCGGCTGCACGCCGACTTCGCCCGGCTCCTGTCGGGCCTCCCGGCCGGCACGCGCGGGTCGGCCGCCGAGCTGGCGCACCACAGCCTCGCCGCGCACGACCTCCCCGCCGCGTTCGCCGCGTCCGTCCGGGCGGGCCGGGAGGCCGACCGCCTCGCCGCGCCCGCCGAGGCCTACGAGCACTACGACCGGGCGCTGGAGCTGTGGGACGCCGTCCCCGATCCGGAGGCCGCCGCCGGAACGGACCGGATGCGCCTGTCGCTGGCGGCCGCCCAGGCGTCCGCGCGGGCCGGCGAGCTGCGCCGGGCGGTGCACCGCCTGCGCCGGGTGCTGGCCGCGGCCGACCCCGCCGACGTGCGGCTCGGCTGCCTGCTGCGCGAGCACCTGGCCGGCTACCTCGGCGACATCGACGAGGACGCCGAGTCGCAGACGGTGGCGCGGGAGGCGGTCGCGATGCTGCCCGCCGACCCGCCGACCGTCGAGCGCGCCGACGCGCTCGCCACCTACGCGCGGACGCTGATGTACCGGGACGCGGCCGGGGAGATGCCCGGGTACGCCGAGCGCGCGATCGAGACGGCGCGCGAGGCGGGCGCCACCGGCGCCGAGGCCAGCCTGCTGGTCACGCTCGGCCTGTACCGCGAGTCGCGGGAGGCCGACACGGGCGTGGCGGAGGTGTTCGCCCGCGCCCACGAGCTGGCCGCGGCGGCCGGCGACAGCTCCATGATCGCGATGCGGGCGGCGTTCCACCACGCCCGGACGAAGTTCGACCGCGGCGACCTCGCGGGCGCGGTGCGCGCCGCCGACGCGGGCGTGAAGTACGCCGTCGACAACGGGATCGTGTGGAGCACGTTCGGCACCGTGCTGCGCTCCCTGCGCTACCTCGTCCACTACACGTCGGGGAACTGGGCGGAGGCGGGCCGGCTGGCCGACCAGTTCGCCGTGCAGGTCGTCCGCACGCCCGAGGCGCAGGTGTCGGCGTACGCCCTGTTCCTGGAGGTCGCGCAGGGCGCCCCGACGGTCGAGGAGCGGCTGCGCTGGATCGCTCCACTGTGGGGGCAGGACGCGTTCGTCAACTACCTCGCCCGCGGGCTCGCGGCCGAGCACGCGCTGTGGCGCGGCGACCCGGACACGGCCGCCGAGCACATCGGCGACGTCGTCGACACCGTCTACGTCCAGACGGTCGGGGCCATCCGCATCGCGGCGACCGGGCTGTGGGCGGAGGCCGAGCGGGCGGCCCGCGCCCGCGCCGCCGGCGACGACGAGGCACTGCGGGCGGCGCGGGAGACCGGCGACATGCTCCTGCGGATCGCGCGCAGCGTCGTCGCGGTCAACGTCGACGGGCAGCCGCGCGGCTGGCTCGGCTGGGAGGGGCAGGGCTGGCTGGCCCGCGCGGAGGCCGAGCGCCGCCGCCTGGACGGCGTCCACGACGTGGAGCTGTGGCGCAGGGCGGCCGAGCTGTTCACCTACGGCGACGCCGACGGCGGGTTCGTCTACGAGGTCGCGCGGTCGAGGTGGCGGCTGGCGGAGGCGCTGGCCGAGAACGGGGAGCGGGACGAGGCCGCCGTGCAAGAACGGCTACGCGCTCATGGTCGGCGGCGACGAGGACGACGTGAAGCGCCTGATGCCGATCTTCGAGACCCTCAAGCCCGAGGGTGAGTTCGGC
>NZ_JBEUPA010000193.1:0-13686 GCF_040492065.1 Actinomadura sp. NPDC000929
GCCGGCGTCGTCTACGACCCGGTGCGCGACGACATGTTCACCGCCACGCTCGACGGCGCCACCTGCAACGGCGAACCGATCCGCAGCCGCGGCGCCACCCGCGACGAGACCGCGGTGCTCGTCACCGGCTACCCCAACGCGCGGGAGATGCACCGCCGCGGTGAGGAGTCGCTGCGGAGCTTCGGTTCGCTGGTGGACGCGTTCGCCACCGTCCGCCGCCCGGGCAGCGCCGCCCTCACCCTCGCCCACGTCGCCGCCGGATGGACGGACGTGGCCTACGGCACGTCCGTCAACGCGTGGGACGTCGCGGCGGCCTTCCTACTGGTCAGGCAGGCCGGCGGCACCTACCTGCCGCTGAACGGGGAGCCCGGCGGCCGCGACTGGGAGGCCCCCGGCTACCTGGCGTGCGTGGCCGGCTTCGACCTGGACGGCTCCGTCATCGCCGAGGTCGCGGGCCTCGTGAAGGCCGGTGAGCCCGCTTGAGCGCCACCGGACTGCGGACCGTCGACTGGATCGTCACCGACCTGGACGGGACCCTCGTCGGGCGCGACCTGCGGATCGTCGAGCCGAGCCTGGCGGCGCTGCGCCGCTTCATCGCCTCCGGCGGCACCGTCGTCATCGCCACCGGGCGCAGCGAGGAGGCCGCGCTGCCGTACTACCGGACGCTCGGCCTGACGACCCCCGCGATCCTCTACAACGGGGCGCGCGTGGTCGACCTCAGCACCGGCGCCGTCCTGCACCGGCGCTCCCTCGCCGTCGCCGCCTGGGCGAAGCTCACGCTGCTGTTCGCCGAGCTGCCCGCCGGGGTCTGGCCGGTCGCCTTCACCCAGGGGCGCGCACACACCACGGGCTCCTCGCCCGCCCTGCTGGAGTACGCCCGCCGCGACGGGATCGAGCTCATGCGGATCAGCTCGTGGGGCGACCTGCCGTTCGACGACATCGTCAAGGTCATGCTCATCTGCGACCGCCCCGAGCTGATGGATCCGGCCGAGGAGGCGGTTTCGGCGGCCGTGTCCGGCGTCACCCTCGTCCGGTCCGAGAGCACCTACCTGGAGGCGCTGCCCGCGGGCGCGACCAAGGGCACGGCGCTGCGCGAGCTGGCCGCCTCCCGCGGCGTGGCCCTCAGCGCCGTCGCGGCGATCGGCGACAACCCGAACGACCTGGACATGATCCAGGCCGCCGGTCTCGGCGCCGCCGTCGGGGACGGCGCCGAGACCGTCCGGGCCGCCGCCGACGTGGTGGTGGGCCCCTGCGCCGAGGGCGCCGTCGCCGACCTCGTGGCCCGCGTCCTGCCGTGATCCTGACCGTCGTCGGCTGCGCGGGCACCGTCCCGGGGCCGGAGGCCGCCTGCTCCTGCTATCTGCTGGAACACGACGGCTTCCGGCTCCTGCTGGACGCCGGGACGGGCGCGCTCGGACCGCTACAGCGCTTCGCCGACCCGTGCGCGATCGACGCCGTGGTCATCAGCCACCGGCACCGCGACCACTGCTCGGACCTGGTGCCCCTCGCCTACCTGCGGGACCGCAGGGGCACCACGGCCCGGCTGCCGGTGATCGCCCCGGCGGGCACCGAGGCGCACGTCGCCGCCCCGTCCGGCTACGCGCGGGCCCTCGACTGGCGAAAGCCGCCCGCGGGGCCGTCCGGGCTCGGGCCGCTGACGATCGAGACGGCTCCGGTGCGGCACTCGGTGCCGGCGCAGGCCGTCCGGGTCACCGCCGGATCCGCGAGCCTCACCTACTCCGGCGACTCCGGCGAATGCGCCAAGCTCCTGGAACTGGCCCGGGGAACGGACGTCCTGCTCTGCGAGGCGGCGGCGGCCGTCGGCACCCCCGGCTCCGCCGCCGCCCACCTCACCCCGGCGCAGGCGGCACGCCTGGCCAGGGAGGCGGGCGCCGCCCACCTCGTCCTCACCCACCTGCGGCCCTGGGCGGACCCCATGGCCGCCTTGCGGGAGGCTCGCGAGTCCTACGACGGCCCCCTGACGCTGGCGGTCCCCGGCCTGAGACTGATCGCCTGACCGTCCGGGAACGGCGGGCGGGACGGAACCGGATGTGCGGACGGCATGATCGGGCTGGGCGGGACCCGGCGGCTCGCGGACCGCCATCTCACGGGCAGGCCGCCCGCCCGGGCCCTCGCCGGGCGGGTGGCCCGAGGCCGGCCGGCGGCGCGCCGGCGCCGGAGGGGTCAGGCGTTGCCTCCCCACCGGGAGCCCGCGTACCTGGCGAGAGTCATCTCGATCTCCTTGCGGGAGCCCTTGAGCCGGTGGACGGGTACGACCACGATCCAGCCGCTTCCCTTGTCCAGGTAGCACAACGGCGTCCGCGGCCCCCGAGCCGCCGGCAAGGGCGTCCCCGGCAGCGGGAAGACGCAGACCGCCCACCCGGCCGGCTTCGCGCGCCGCACCACGACCCGGCCGATCTCGTGCCACCCGTAATGGACCCGGCGGCCGCCGTACCGGAGTTCGAGACCCTCGGCGCCGACCGTCAGTTCACCGGGCCTCCAGAGCGCGTTCAGGAGGGGGAGCGTCCACACCGCGGGCTCGCGCACGAGCCAGAAGGTCAGCACGGACATGATCGCGAGCATCAGCGCGAAGAACACGCCGGCCGAGCCGACCGAGCCGGCCGCGGTGGTCACGGTCAACAGGCCGAGAGCGATCGCCGCGACGAGGCGGAGCGCGTGTCCGACGAGCGCGAGGATCACGGGAGCGACACTGGCCTCGAACCGCACGGACCCGTGGCGGTCGGGCAGCGGAGTGGTCCGGGATCGGTCGTCCTCGAAGGCGTCCGTCGCGGCGTTCACCGGCGGGAGGGTGGTGGCGCCGGTGACGTGATACCGCGTCAGCATGTCCTGCACGGGAGCGGGCAGCCACGCACCGCCCTCACCGGCCGAGGAGAGGACTCCCACCAGGTCCGCCGGGTTCGGGCGGGCGGCGGGGTCCTTGGCGAGGCAGTCCGCCACGACGCCCTTCAGCGGAGCGGGCAGAGCGTCCAGAGCGGGCGCCTTGTGCACCACCCGATAGGTCAGCGCCTCCACCGGTCCTTCCCCGAACGGGCGGACTCCCAGGGCGTAGGCGAGAACGGCGCCGAGGGCGAACACGTCGCACGCCGGGGTGAGCGTGCCCTCCGAGATCAGCTCCGGCGCCATGAAGCCGGGAGTCCCCGCTAGGGCGGTGACGCCGGAGGCGTCGACCGCCCTAGCGATGCCGAAGTCGATGACCCGCGGCCCGTCGGCGGCGAGCAGGACGTTCGAGGGCTTGAGGTCGCGGTGGACGACGCCGGCGCGGTGGACGGCCTCCAGGGCCTCCGCCAACCCCGCCCCCAGGGCGAGTACCGAGACCGGCGGGAACGGACCGTGGTCGGCGACCGCGGCGGCGAGCGAGGGCCCGGGCACGTACGCCGTGACCAGCCATGGGATCTCCGCGTCGGGATCCGCGTCGACGACGGGGGCGGTGTGGAAGCCGCCTACCTGGCGCGCGGCCTCCACCTCGCGCTTGAACCGCCGGCGGAACTCGGCGTCAGCGGCGAGACCCGGATGGACCAGCTTCACGGCGACCGGCCGGCCTCCGGGAGACGAACCGAGGAACACCTGCCCCATTCCCCCGGCGCCGAGGCGGGCCGACAGCGCGTACCGGCCGATCGCACGAGGGTCCCCGGGCCGTAGAGCGTCCACCGCAGTCCTCATCTTCCGTCGTTCGCCATCCGCACTCGACCATGGGACGTCTCCCTACTGAAGCGAACCGGTGCGGTTTCTGCCAGTGGCTCTTTCGAAGCAGGTGAGTCGCGGGGAGCGCGGGCGGCCCACTCATGTTCCCGCCATCATGCCTGAATTGCTTCCGCTCGTCTTTGACGATGCCTCCACGATTCTTTGACCCTGTTCGCGGATCCGCGCCGCTCTCGACCGGCCCGCGCGGCGGGGCATGGGCACGGCGTCCACGGCTGCGAAGGGCGCCCGCCCAAGAAGCGACCAGTAACCTCATGGCCATAACGAGCGGACTTGGGGAAGCCAGTGATCGAAACGGTGTACAGAACCGAGGACTTCCCCCCGGCCGAACGATTCGACCGCTGGCGGGAATGGATGGGGCGTACGCACGCCCCCGTGGACCTGAGCAGCGAATATGCCGCGGATTTCCGCGCTCACCAGCGCTTCCTGCAACTCGGCGCGGTGACCGTGTGGCCGTCCACCGTCCAGCCGCTGCTGTCCCGGCGGACGGCGAAACTCATCAGGCACTCCGACCCCGGGACGTACAACCTCACCCTCGTCGTCGAAGGGGTGGCACGCGCCAGCTGGGACGACCGGGAGGCGGAATACCGTCCCTACGACCTGCACGGCCAGAACTCCTGGCGACCCTGCACGGTCCAGGTCGGGCGGCGTGACCAGTCCGTCAGGTGCGTGGGCGTGGAGATTCCCCGGGACGTCCTGGCGCTCCCGCGCAGGAGCGCCGATCGCGCGATCGGCCGGCCGTTGTCGGCACGGGAGGGCGTCGGAGCGTTACTGGGCGGCTTCCTCACCCGCCTCAGCACCGACACCGCCGCCTACCTGGCCACCGACGGCCCCCGGCTCGGCGCCGTCCTGACCGATCTGGTCTCGGCCCTGTTCGCCCACACCCTCGACGCCGACCGCGACCTCTCTCCCGAGGCCCACCGGCGGACCCTGACTCTGAGCATCCGCTCCTTCGTCGCTCGGAACCTGCACGATGCCGAGCTGACCCCGTCGGTCGTCGCGGCCGCGCACCATATCTCGACCAGCCATCTGTACCGTCTCTTCCAGGACGAGGACGTCACCGTCGGCGCACTGATCCGCCGCGAACGCCTGGAACGCGCCCGCCGGGACCTGGCCGACCCGGCTCAGCACGGGGTGCCGGTCCACGAGATCGCCGCCCGCTGGGGTTTCACCCACCATTCGGCCTTCACCCGGGCCTTCCGCGCCGCCTACGACACCTCCCCCAGCGACTACCGGCAGGCAGCGGTGGCGGGGGACGGAACGATCGTGCCCTAGGGGAAGGCTCAACCCTTCCTCGAAGCCGGTGGTCCCGGGGCTTCAGGCCCCGGGACCAGTCGTGCTGGCTCAGACCGGCCGCGGGCGGCCAGGCTCGTCGGACACTTGCTGTCTCACCCCTCCCCCGCCAGCGAGCCCTACTCGCTCGACAGCCGCAGGTAGCGAACCGCCTGCTGGGAGGTGAGGGAGGTGGGAAGGTCCAGGAGCTGCCGCTGCCAGATGCCCACGTTCCCCCGCCAGGTGCGGTAGAACGACAGGCAGCCGAGCGGGGAGATCTCCAGGAGACGCTTCTTCGCCTCGTCGAGGCGCCGCAGGATCCGGTCGCGATCCGGAGATCGCTCGTCCCCCACGGAAGAAGCCCCGCGCAGGCGGTCCCCCACTTCCTCGATGAAACGCGAGCGCTTCTTGATCGCGTCCATCCAGAAGTAGAGCGTGGTCACGTCCGCGCCGGAGTGCAGGGCCCGGACCAGGCCTTCGGCGATGAGCTCGCCGAACTCCTCCGTTGCGGCGTTCCGGCTGAACGGATCGTACGGCAGCTGCCGCAGCTTCCCCGCGACGCCCGCGGAGCGATCGGCGACCGCGTCGTACATGAACAGCCAGTCCTCGTTGTAGATCGCGGGGAAGTACGTGTCCGCGCGACGCGTGTCGACGAGGAGCGCGTTGCCTCCCATGAAGGTCGACTGCGCTCCCCCGGAAACCCGGTTGGCGTGACATACAACTGAATTATCCGGAAAATCGGGAACTTGAAATCCCACCACCCGATACTGCTCGGTCAGAGCGGCGGCCCTCCGGATCAGCGAAGGCTCCATGCCTCGTATGTCATCATCCAAGAAGAGGATCGTCCGCCAGCCGCACAGGCGGGCCAGGAGAAGGCCGATGTTCCTCTTCAACGCGATGTCCGTATGCTTCTCCATCACTCGCCGCTCGAAGTCGAGCAGCGGGTGACTGTGCCATGGCGGGACCGTCAGGCAAAGTGCGTTCGAGGGCAGCGCGTACCTCGTCTTGATCTCCCGCGACTGCACGGATGTGCTGCACAACAGGACGATCGTGCACTTCAACGCCTCCGCCAAGGCGATCACAGGCCCCACGCGGTGTGGAGCGACCGTGGGAACCACAATGGCGTCCACCGTGCCAGGGCCTACACCGCCGACCCCCGATAAATCTCTCAGCAGATTAATGTGCGAGCCCACATGGGACGCCTGACCAAATTCGTCAGTACTCATCTTTCCTCCGTTTGTGTTCGTCCGTGACCTGGCCACGAACGGTCCGAGAACAAGATTGATCTGGACACTACGTACTGTCCGTAAAGGAACGAGAAGGGCAACGCGCGCTTCGGGGCCGCAGGACCGCGGGAATACGCCCCCTCTCCACCGCCCGGGCCGACGCTCCGAACGGACGGGTGGCGCGCTAGGAGTTCGCTTCGATCATGTCGAGCACCTCGGACGTCGGGCGCACGTCGCCGAAGGACCGGTAGACGGTGTGCAGGGTGGCGTTGTGGTCCTGGTCGCGGCGTGCCGCGTTGGCGTCGGCGACCATGATGACCCGGAACCCGAGGGTGCTCGCATCGCGCGCGGAGGACTCGCAGCACACGTTGGTGACGGTGCCGGTGATCAGGACCGTGTCGACCCCGCGCTCCTCCAGCAGACCTGGAAGGGGGCACCGCCCCGGAAAGAAGGCGCTGGCCGCCGACTTCTCCACCAGCAGATCGTCGGCACGGACCGCGAGGCCGCGCCACAGGCGCTCGGCCATCGGCCCGGTGCCGCCGGCGGTACGGTACGCCTCGGCCGCTTCCGGTCCGAAGAACTCGTCGCCCACCGCCGTGCGTTCGCCCACTGCGGGCAGGACCCAGGCGACCGTGCCGCCTGCGGCCCGCAGAGCGTCGGCGAGCCGACGGATGTCGGGCACGATCCCCTGGCAGTAAGGGTTGGCGGACACGAAGAACGGCACCATGTCGAGCACCACTAGCGCCGTACGGGCGGGAACGAGGTGCGTGAACGCGAACCGGCGACCGCGGCGGCGTTCGTGGCGGGCGTACTCCCGGGCCTCGATCCGCCACTCGTGCCGCCGCGCCTCGTTCTCTGGCGGCATCGGCCCCTCCTCGACCTCCGGCAGCCCTAGGCTGCGGGCGTGAACTACAGCGAGCTTGAGGCCTCCATTCTCCGACTGGTCATCGAAGCCGCCGAGGAGGACGTTCGCGCTTTCGGAGAGGAGACGGTCACCCGTCTGGTGCGGCCGGAGCTGCTCAGCGGGGCGGCCGAGGACGAACTCGACGACGACGCCCGGGCGGCACTCGCCGCCGCCTGCGCGAACGTCCGGACGATCAGCGCCGCGGAGCTGCTGGAGGCGCTGACGACGATCCATGACGGCATCCTCGTCGACGACGATCTGGACATCGGAGTCCTCACCGCCATCAGCGCGCTCGGGCACTGGCAGAGCTACCTGGAGAAGGGCCGGCGCGGCGAGCTCTACGAACTCGCCATCCGCTCCATCGAGGATGTCGACCACGAGGTCTCCGCCGATCTCGACGACTTCCTCGCCACGCCGGAGATGGCCGCCGAGTACGAGCGCGTCCGCGGCCTGCTGGCCCCCGCGCGAGACGGCGGCGCCTCCGCGCCGTGAGGCCTCGGCCGGCGTCCTAGCCGGGCGCGGGACGGTCGGCGAAGACGCCGTGGAGCATGCCCGTGGCCTGCCCGACCTCGATGAGATAGCCGTCCGGGTCGCGCATGTAGCAGCGGATCTCCGCCTTGCGGTCCAGGGGCTCGGTCAGGAACCGCGCCCCCCGGGCGGTGGCCGCCGCGTGGAACGCTTCGATGTCGGCGACCCGGACGTTCATGAAGGCCGACACGGGGTCCCCGGGCTCGGGCGGCCTCAGGACGACGTCGGGCTTGTCCGGCGTCGGGCCGCCGCCGGGGTTCATGATGATCCAGGTGTTGGCCACCTTCACGATGGCCGGGTTCTCCGGGAGCACCACCTCACCGCCGAGGACGTCCGCGTAGAACCGCCTGGAGACCGCCACGTCCCGGACGGTCAGGAAATGCGTGAGCACGAGCCCCTGGCTCGGCGCCGGAAGGTCGCCTTGGTCCGGCATTCGGATTCCTCCATGTCGCAGGTACCGCCTGTCCCCGAGCCGGGGTGCGCGTCCCTCCGGAGCGGCCCGGCCGGGCGGCTGCCACGCCGGGACGGCAATAGGAATTGTCCATAGTCCCGGCGGCGGAGCGCCGCCCCCGGGACTATGGACCGGGCGCGGAATCCCTCAAATTCCCGCCAAGTGAAGAAGGACCTGTCGGGCGGCGCCCGAAACCGACAGAATCGCCCGTATGACGATCACGGCGGCGACGCCGCCCGCGCACCGGGCTCCCGTCGACCTCGCCCGGGGGTTCCTGACGGGCGGCGTGCTGGGGACGTCGCTGGCCGCCCTCGTCGCCGGCATCGTCATCGAGAGGGTGCCGCTGTTCGTCACGGGTCTGGCGGTGCCCGCGGTCTACGGCCTGCTCGTCTTCCTCGCCGGGGCGCCGCGGCGCCTCCGGGAGGCGTCCGTCGCGCCCTGCACGGCGCTGGCGGTGATCGAGAGTCGGGAGGCCGTCAAGGGCGAGGAGACCGACGTCCCGGTGCGCTTCGATCTCACGGTCGCGCCGGACGGTGCGCCGGCGTACCGCGTCGAGATCAGGCAGGACGTCCACATCGCCGACCTCCCCGACTACCGGCCGCAGAGCGTCGTGGTGGTCGAGTACGCGCCGGACCGGCCATGGCAGGTGAGGATCGTCAAGCGGCCGACGCCCGAGTGGGAGGAACGGGCGGCCGGCGCGCGCATCGACTCCGCGCCCGGGCCCGCCATGGTGAGCGACCCCCCGGAGGGCGCCGCCGCCGGTTTCGCCACGCTCTTCGGCCTGCTGCTCGGCGCCGCCGCGGTGGTCCTGCTCTTCCGTGCCGACCTGTTCCCCCAGGGCGGCGCCGCGCGGCAGCCCTCCCCGAAGCCGTCCGTCTTCTCCACGCCCACGCCGTCGACCACCATCGTCACGTCGGCGTCCAGCACCATGGTCCTCGGTCCGGGCCGGTCGCTGCTCGACGACGGAGAGCTGCGCCGGGCCGTCGACTCGCTCACCCAAGGCAAGGACAGGCGCCGAGCGGTCACCCTCGTCGTGCAGAACCGCCTGCTGTCGATCGTCTTTCTCCCCACCGGGAAAGAGGCCCCGCACTTCGACTTGCGGTCCGTGCCCTACGACCGCATCCCGTCCCTGGTCACGGCGGCCAGGACGACTCTCGGCGTCGAATCGCCGCGGAGCTGGCAGCTCACCGCCGACCGCGTCACCGGCTCCCTCACCATCAGGATCACCGTGACCGGCTCCGAAGGCACGGCCTCGATGGAGGCGGACGGACGCGGCGAAGTGGTGCGGCGCAGCCCGGTGCGGTGACACCCACGGCGGCGTGTCCGGCAGACCGTTCCTGAACTGGCAGGAGGAAGACGTATGGGCTGGCACGGATACCTGGTGCTGTGGTGCGCGGTTCTGGGGACGGTCGCGCTGGTCGGCTACGGGCTGTCGCTGGCCGGGATGACCCGGGCGCAGCGGACGGTCCGGGTCACGGGGCGGATCGAGCAGGTGCGGGAGCCCCGGCACGGCGGCTCCCGGAAGGGCGGGATACCCGTGGTCGTCTCCTACCGCGACCCGTCCAGCGGACGGGAGGTCGTCGTGACGAACGACGGTGACCGGGGCGAGATGATCACCGCCGCGTGGACGGGCCGCGAGGTCGGAGTCCACTACCCGCGCGGAAGGCCGCACGCGTACCGGTTCACCGACCGGCCCCGGCGAGGCGGCCGCGGCCTGGTCGTGCCGAACCTCGCGCTCTTCCTGGTCTACGCCGGGGCGGTGGTCGTCGCCGCGATCGACCGGGGCTGGCCGTGGGCGCTGCTCGGCTTCTGCGGGCCGTGGGCCGTCGTCGGCGCCTTCCACCTGCCCGGGAACATCCGCGACACGCGCCGCCGCCGCGAAGCGCTGGCCTCCATGATCGCCGTCCAGGGCCGGGTCATCGCGGTGCTCAAGGACGTCAGCAGCGACGGGGACGGCGGCACCCTCACCACCATCACGCCGGTCGTGGCGTTCACCACGCGGGAGGGTGCGGCCGTCACCGCCCACTGCACCCAGCAGATCCCGGACCCGGGCGGCGCGCGGGGCCGGGAGGTCACGGTGCACTACACCCCGGCCGACCCGGCGGTCTTCACCCTGAACCGCGTGGCCGACCAGCGTTCCCTGAGAACGGACATCGCCGTCAACGTCGTGGGCCTTCTCGCCGTCGCGTCGGCGGCCGTCGCGGGAGCGGTCATGCTGTGACGCCCGCGGACGGCCGGCCGGACGAGTTGGGACGCCGCGGAGCGCGCCTTTAGGCTGGGGGTGTGCTGTTCCATCGCGGGCCTCTCCACCCGGCCCTCGATCCGTTCGTGGCGGGCCTCGGCTATTCCGAGTCGCACGGCCCCGCCGTCCGCGAGCAGTCCATCCCGACCGGCTGCGCCCAGCTGTTCGTCAACCTGCACGCCGACGCGTTCACCGGCGCGGCCGGCGGAGCCGCGGTCCTCGGCGCGACGTCCCGGCCCTCCGTCATCGACACGGAGGACCAGCGGGCCATCGCGTGGGTAGCGTTCAAGCCCGGCGGCGCGTTCCCTTTCTTCCCGCCCGAGCCCGGTCTGGTCGTCCTGGAGGATCTCTGGGGCCGCGCCGGGGCGGTCGTGCGGGAACGGCTCCTGGAGGCCGGCGGTCCCGCCGACATCCTGGACGCCCTGGAGTCGGTCCTTCTCGAGGCGGGCGACCTGGATCGCGACCCCGCCCTGGAGGCCGCGATCTCGGCGCTCGACCGGGGCGCCGCCGTCGGCGAGGTGACCGACCGGCTCGGCTTCACCCGCAAGCGCCTCATCGGGCTCTTCCACGACCGCGTCGGCCTGACGCCCAAGCGCTTCGCCCGCGTGCGGCGGTTCCAGCGCACGCTCCGGCGGGTCCCGTACGACCGGCCGGTCGACTGGGCGGAGCTCGCGTTCACCTGCGGTTACGCCGACCAGTCACATCTGATCCGCGACTTCCGCGACATCGCCGGGCTGCGGCCGACCGAGTACCGGCCCCGCTCCCCCGACCAGCCCAACCACGTGCCGCTCTGAGGGAAATTCGTCCAATACGGGGAACGCGGGCGGCCCGCACGATGGGGCCATGAACCTTTTCCCGAAACTCGTCGTCGACGACGCGGGCAGTGCCGTCGAGTTCTACACGACGGCGCTCGGCCTCAAGGAGACCGAACGCTTCGAGACACCGGACGGGAAGATCGTCCACGTCCGGCTGGTCCTCGGGGACGTCCAGCTCACGCTCAAGGACGAGGACGCCGTCGACGCCGGGCCGGCCGCTCTGGGCCTCGACCGCTCACCCGTGATCATCAATCTCGACGTGCCCGACCCCGACGCGGTCGGCTCCCGCATGGAGGCGGGCGGGGCGACCGTGGTCTACCCCATCGAGGACCACCCGTACGGCCGCATGGGCCGGTTCCGCGACCCGTTCGGCCACGTCTGGATCGTCCGCCTGCTCGACGGCGGCTGATCGGGCCCGGCGACCCGCCGGCCAGGTCATGCGAGCGGCCGACTTCCGCAAACAGGGTCTGATACGCGCTTAGGCCCTGCTCGCGGGGTTAGGGCAGCGTCATGGTCCTTGAACTCCTGCGGCGCGGCGCGGCGGCGGCCGGTGGTCTCCCGGGCGGGGGAACCGTCGTCCGCGCCGCGGACCACGCGGGAGCCCTGGGCGTCCGGGCGGCGGCCGTGCCGATCCGGCAGACGAGACGCGCCCTCGGCGGAGTCGGAGGCATGGCGGCGCAGGCCCTCCGCCCGGCGCGGACCGTCCACGCCTACCCGGAGCGGTTGCACATCGAGCTGCGTCACCTGCACAAGGCGGAGAGGCTGTCCGAGGCGCAGGCCTTGGAGCACGCCGTCGAAAGGCTTCCCGCCGTGCGCTGGGCGCGGGTCAACTCGGCCCTCGGGCGATTGATCGTCCACGTGCCGGAGGAAGTCTCGCCGGAGTCCGTCCTGGAGATCGTGGAGGCGCTGGACGCGGTCCTGGGGGGCGAGGAGGCCGGGGGATCCGCGGCGCTCCCGACGGAGCTGGTCCTCGGCGCCGACCTGGTGGGGCTCGCGATCACGGCGGCGCAACGGGTGCTGGGGCGGGCCGTGCTGCCGTCCGAGGTCGCGGGCCTGGTGGCCTTCGCGGACGTGGTGCCCGTCCTGCGCGGCGTTCTGGCCCGGCTGGTTCCGGGTGCGCCGGTGGAGCGGTGGCTGCCGCTGACGCAGGCCGCCGCGCAGGCGTTCGCGCCCGGCGGGACGGGGCTCGTCGTCGACGTGGCGCAGCGGCTCTGGCAGCGCCGCGAGGCCGCCGCCACCGGCCGGCTGTGGCGGATCGCCGAAGCCGAACTGACCGGCGCGCCCGAGCGGGCCGGATGCGCCCCCGTCTCCGGCGGTCGTTCCCACGACCTGCGCGACGGGCCGCCGGAACGCCACGCGGCCCGGATGCTCTCCGTCGGCCTCGGCGGTCTCGTCCTCGGGGGGCTCCTGACCGGCAGCGCGCGCCGCGCGCTGGACGTCGGGGTCGCGGCGGCGTCGAAGGCGCCCCGCGCCGCCCGCGAGGTCTTCGCGGCCGAGCTCGCCGCCCGGCTGGCCGGCCGGGGAGTGCTGCCCCTCGATCCGGCGGCGCTGCGCCATCTGGACCGGATCGACACGGTGGTGCTGGACGCCGACGTCCTGCGGGCCGCGGACCTGGTGGTGGACGAGGTCGCCGTGCTCGCGGACACGCCGGAGGCCGAGGTGGCCCGGCGCGTCCACGCGCTGCTGGCGCCCGAGGCGCTGGACGAGGTCAGGGAGGCGGACGGGTGGTCCCTCGGTCCCGTCGCGCGCGTCCTGCCCGGCGGGGAGACTCCGGCCGAGGGCCGGGACCTCCCCGGTTCGGGTCCGGTGCTGGCCCTGGCCGAGGGCGGCCGGCCGCGCGCCCTGATCCGCATGCGCCGCTCCCTGCGGGAGGAGACGAACGCCCTGGTGACCGCCGCGCGGGAGGCCGGCACGAAGATCGTCCTGGCCGGTTCCGGCGTCGAACTGCCGCTCCCTCCCGACGAGACCGCCCCCGGCGGCCCGGACCTGGCCGCCACCGTCCGCGCACTTCAGGAGGGCGGCGCGGGCGTCCTGCTGATCTCCCGCGATCCGGCGGCGCTCGCCGCGGCCGACGTCGGTGTGGCGGACTGGGCGGACGGAGCGGGCGGGGCGCCGCCCTGGGGCGCGCACCTGCTGGTCCTGCGGGATCCGGCGGCGGCCGCGCACGTCGTCGATGCCGTCGCCGCCGCGCGCCGCGTCAGCGAGCGGGGCGTCACGCTCGCATGGTCGGGCACGGGCGTGGCCGCTCTCCTCGCCCTCACCGGGCCGTCCGGAAAGGCGGCCGACCGCGCTCTGGCCGCCGTCAACGGCGCGGCGGCCCTGGGCATGGCCTACGGCGCCTGGACGGCCCGCGAGGTGATGCGGCGGGTTCCCGCGCCGGCGCTGCCGTCCACGCCGTGGCATGCCATGCCCGTGGAGGCGGTGCTGGAGCGCCTCGACAGCCGCGCCGGGGGCCTGTCCGAAGCCGAGGCGCGCGACCGGGGCGAGCACGGCGCGGACCGCGCGCGCCCCGGAGGGGGCCGCCGGGC
>NZ_JBEUPA010000194.1:0-13678 GCF_040492065.1 Actinomadura sp. NPDC000929
TGCCTGGAACGCCGTGCTACTCCCGCCCTCGGTGCGGGCACCAGCACAAACGTCGCCAGTGTTCGGGACCGCCAACGGGCGATGCCAGACAGACTATCCTCGGCGGCCTCGGCGGCCTCCACGGCGGCCTGCGCCGGGGCCTCGTCGATCTCGGGCGGCGGGCCGGCCGGGCGCTTGGCGGGCCGGGACCTCTTCGGCCGCGAACGGACCGGCTCGGGCGCGGCCTCCACGACCGGCGCCGTCTCGGCGGCCGGGCTCACGGGCTCGGCGGCGGGCTCCTCCGCGGGCTCCTTGGGCTTGGCCTCGTGCCGGGACAGTTTCTCCTCGACGGCCTTCTCGACCTCGCCCTTGCGCTTGCGGCGGCGTCCGGACTCCTTGCCGGCCGCCTTCTCCGCCTTCGGCTCGACCGGCGTCAGGTGGACGTGGATGCCGCGGCCGTTGCAGGACTCGCAGGTCTCCGAGAACGCCTCCAGCAGCCCCTGGCCGACCCGCTTGCGGGTCATCTGCACCAGTCCGAGCGAGGTGACCTCGGCGACCTGGTGCTTGGTACGGTCCCGCGACAGGCACTCCACGAGGCGGCGCAGCACCAGGTCGCGGTTGCTCTCCAGCACCATGTCGATGAAGTCGACGACGATGATGCCGCCGATGTCGCGGAGCCGGAGCTGGCGGACGATCTCCTCGGCCGCCTCCAGGTTGTTGCGGGTGACGGTCTCCTCCAGGTTGCCGCCCTGCCCGGTGAACTTGCCGGTGTTGACGTCGATGACCGTCATCGCCTCGGTGCGGTCGATCACCAGGGAGCCGCCGGACGGCAGCCAGACCTTGCGGTCCATGGCCTTGGCGATCTGCTCGTCGATGCGGAACGCCGACAGGGCGTCCTGGTCGCCGGTCCAGCGCTCGACGCGGTCGGCGAGATGGGGGGCGACGTACTGGACGTAGTCGGAGACGGTGTCCCAGGCCTCGGCCCCGGACACCACCAGCTTGGTGAAGTCCTCGTTGAAGATGTCGCGGACGACCCGGATCGTCAGGTCGGGCTCGCCGTAGAGCAGGGACGGCGCGGAGGCCGTCTTGACCTTCTTCTGGATGCTCTCCCACTGGGCGGCCAGGCGCGAGACGTCGCGGGCGAGCTCCTCCTCGGTCGCACCCTCCGCCGCGGTCCGCACGATCACGCCCGCCTGCTCCGGCATGACCTTCTTGAGGATCGACTTGAGGCGGGTGCGCTCCTTGTCGGGCAGCTTGCGGCTGATGCCGGTCATCGAGCCGTCCGGCACGTAGACCAGGTACCGGCCGGGCAGGGAGACCTGGCTGGTCAGCCGGGCGCCCTTGTGGCCGAGCGGGTCCTTGGTGACCTGGACGAGCACCGACTGGCCCGACTTCAGCGCCGACTCGATGCGGCGGGGCTGGCCCTCCAGCCCGGAGGCGTCCCAGTTGACCTCGCCCGCGTACAGCACGGCGTTGCGGCCCTTGCCGATGTCGACGAACGCCGCCTCCATCGACGGCAGGACGTTCTGGACCTTGCCGAGGTAGACGTTGCCGACGTACGACTGGTGCGTCGCGCGGTTGACGTAGTGCTCGACGAGCACGTCGTCCTCCAGGACGGCGATCTGGGTGCGCTCGCCCTCCTGCCGGACCACCATGACCCGCTCGACGGCCTCGCGGCGGGCCAGGAACTCCGCCTCGGTGATCACCGGCGGGCGGCGGCGGCCCTGCTCGCGGCCCTCGCGGCGGCGCTGCTTCTTGGCCTCCAGGCGGGTCGAGCCCCGCACGGACTGGACCTCGTCCTCGGCGGCGGCGCGCTCCTCGCGGGCCGTGCGGACATGCACGACGGTGTTCGGCGGGTCGTCGGAGCCGCCGGACTCGCCGTCGACCCCGGACCGGCGCCTGCGGCGGCGACGGCGGCGGCTGGTGCCGCCCTCCCCGTCGTCCTCCTCGCCCTCGGCGGCGCCCTGCTCGGGCTCCTCGGCCTTGGGCTCCTTGGCCTGCTCCTTGTCCTTGGCCCTGGAAGCCTTGCCGCCCTTCGCCGCCTTGCCCTTGGCGGCCCTGGCGGGCTTGGCGGGCTGCTCTTCCCTGGGCTCCTCGGCCTCGGCCTCGCCCTCGGTCTCCTCGCCCTCGTCCTCGGCGCCCTCCTTGCCGCCCCGGCCGCGGCCGCGGCCGCCGCGGCGGCGGCGACGGCGGGACGGGCGGTCCTCGGAGTCGTCCTCGTCGGCGGGCCCGTGGTCCTGGTCCTCGTCCTCCTCGCCGGCGTCCTGCACGGCGGGCTCGGCCTCGGCGGCCTTCGGCCGGGCGGGCGCCTCGGCCTTGGGCTGCGGCGGCTGGAAGACGACCATCGGCGGCTGGAACGTCACGCCGGGGACGCCGACGCCGCTCGCGGGCTCGGTCTCCGACACCTGCTCGGGGGTCGGCACCTCCCCGGCGACCGGGACGGCCGGGACCTGCGGCACGGACGGGACCTCGGCGGCGGCCTTGGCGGGGCGGCGGCGGGTCCTGGTGCGGGGCGCCGGCGCCTCTTCGGCGGGCTGCTCTGCGGGCTCTTCGGCGGCCGGCTCGGCGGGGGCCTCGGGCGAGGTCTCGGCGCCGGTCATCGGGACGGGCTCGGCCGTCTCGGCGGCGGCCTTCGTGGTCTTTCGCGCGCGGGTCCGGGTCCGCTTCGGCGGCTCGGCCGGCTCCTGCGTCTCGGCGGGCGCCGCGGCCTCCTCGGCGGGCGCGGGCTTCTCGGCGGAGGCCGCCTCCGGCTGCGCGGCGGGGGTCGCGGCAGGGGTCTCCTCCACGTCGGGCGGCGGGCCCGCGGGCCGGCTCGCGCGGCGCGGACGCGACGTCACGCCCGTGCGCCCCTTCTTGGGGCTCGCGCTCTGCGCCCCCTCGGTCCCCTCGGTCCGCGCGGACTCGTCGTCAACGGTCCCGTCGGCGCCTTCGGCCGCGGCCGCATCGGCTTCGTTCTCAAGCATCCGGGCAATCTCCCGTCAGGCTCCCGGGCGCGTCCGCCCGTCCCGCCGGAGGCGGAACGATGCGGTGCGCCGCACGAGAGCACCTCGTCAGTCGGTGCCGTCACCGCCGGACGGTCGTCCGGCCATGACGACGAAGTCGTCGGGGGTGCGCCTTCCGTACCCTGCGGGGCCGGTTCCGTGCCTCCACGGCTTCGGTCCCACGGTCAGGCGCTGACGGCATCCACGCTCGCGGCGTCCCCGGACCGCGGCCGCTCAAGGCCGCGGGCCGTCCCGGCGTCGTCGCCGGGCGGTAGGCCGGTCTCCCGGTCGGGATCCAGGGGATCCGCGAGGCCACCGGTTTCCGCGTCGAGGGGCCCCTGCGCCAGCCTGGTCACCAGCGGCGGTGACGGCGGCGCGAGGTCGGCGACCTGGCGCAGTCCGGTGAGGATGTCGTCGGGTCGAACGGCGGGTGTGGAATGCCGAACAACCATTCGAAGTATCGCACAAGGGGCATCCGCCGTCTCGGCGGCACGCCGGTCCAGCTCGCAGGCGGACACGGCGGCGCGCACGTCGAAACGGCGCCGTCCCTTCTTCGTGAGGCGTTCCACCTCGATGTTCTCGGCGGCCATGAAGGCGGCCACGGCCGCGGCGGCGTCGCCTTCGGCGACACCGTCCAGCCGGATCCGCCATTCGGACGCCTCGAGCCGATCGGTGAACGCGCCCGGCTTCACCGGGGCGTCGCCGTGGCCCGCCCTTACCGGCACGACGTCCAGGACGTCGAGTCCGGGAGGCAGGGCCGCGTCGAGATCGGCTCGCACCCGCGCAGGGTCGCGGGTCTCGGTGAGCCCGAGTTCGAGGTATTCGGCCTCACTGGCCACCCCTGTCGCCGCCGCACCCGCATACGAGATCTTCGGGTGGGGGGTGAATCCGGCGCTGAACGCGACGGGGATCCCGGCGCGCCGCACGGCGCGTTCCACGGCCCGGGAAATGTCGCGGTGGCTCGTGAACCGCAGCCTGCCCCGCTTGGCGTAGCGGACGCGCAGGCGCTGGGTCACGGGGGCCGGTGCCGGACCCTCCGGCATGGGTGCCAGGGTTCTGGTCCTTCCTACTCGTGTCGAGTCGAAATACAGGTCTCCCTATAGAGTACGGGGCCCGCGACCCGGTTCGGCCAGGCACCGCCCCCGTAAGCCCGGAACCCTTGCAGCTCAAGGGACGACGCGGTCGAATCCCGTCAGACCACGTTCAGCGGGAGCAACTTCCGGCCGGTCGGGCCGATCTGGATCTCGGTGCCCATCGTGGGGCAGACGCCGCAGTCGTAGCACGGCGTCCAGCGGCAGTCCTCGACCTCGGTCTCGTCGACGGCGTCCTGCCAGTCCTGCCAGAGCCACTCGCGGTCGAGCCCCGCGTCGAGGTGGTCCCAGGGCAGCACCTCGACCTCGTCGCGCTCCCGGACGGTGTACCAGGCGAGGTCGACGGGCTCCCCGGCCAGGGCCTTCTCGGCGCAGGCCGTCCAGCGCTCGTAGGAGAAGTGCTCGCTCCACCCGTCGAAGCGGCCGCCGTCCTCCCAGACGGCGCGGATGACCTTGCCGACGCGCCGGTCGCCCCGCGACAGCAGGCCCTCGACGATCGACGGCTGGCCGTCGTGGTAGCGCAGGCCGATGGCACGCCCGTACTCCTTGTCGCCGCGCAGGGCGTCCTTGAGGGCGCGCAGGCGGCGGTCGACGGTCTCGTGGTCGCACTGCGCCGCCCACTGGAACGGGGTGTGCGGCTTCGGCACGAACCCGCCGATGGACACGGTGCAGCGGATGTCCCTGCGGCCCGTCGCGTCGCGGCCGGCCTGGATGACCCGCCTGGCCATGTCGGCGATGGCGAGGACGTCCTCGTCCTCCTCGGTGGGCAGGCCGCACATGAAGTACAGCTTGACCTGCCGCCAGCCGTTCTCGTAGGCGGTGGTGACGGTGCGGATCAGGTCGTCCTCGCTGACCATCTTGTTGATCACCTTGCGCATCCGCTCGGAGCCGCCCTCCGGCGCGAACGTCAGGCCGGAGCGCCGGCCGCCGCGGGAGAACTCGTTGGCGAGCGTGATGTTGAAGGCGTCGACCCGCGTGGACGGCAGCGACAGCGAGGTGTTGGTGCCCTCGTAGCGGTCGGCGAGGCCCTTGGCGACGTCGCCGATCTCGCTGTGGTCGGCGCTGGACAGGCTGAGCAGCCCGACCTCCTGGAAGCCGGACTCCTTGAGCCCCTGCTCCACCATGTCGCCGATCGTGGTGATCGACCGCTCCCGCACCGGGCGGGTGATCATTCCGGCCTGGCAGAACCGGCAGCCGCGGGTGCAGCCGCGGAAGATCTCCACGCTGAACCGCTCGTGCACGGTCTCGGCGAGCGGGACCAGCGGCTTCTTCGGGTACGGCCACTGGTCGAGGTCCATGACGGTGTGCTTCTCGATCCGCCACGGCACGCCCGGACGGTTCGGCGCGACCCGCTGGATGCGGCCGTCGGGCAGGTAGGTCACGTCGTAGAAGCGCGGGACGTACACGCCGCCGGACGCGGCGAGGCGCAGCAGCAGCCCGTCCCGTCCGCCGGGCTCGCCCTCGGCCTTCCACTCGCGGACGACCTCGGTGATGGCGAGCGCGATCTCCTCGCCGTCGCCGAGGACGGCGGCGTCGACGAAGTCGGCGATCGGCTCGGGGTTGAACGCGGCGTGCCCGCCGGCGATCACGATCGGGTGGTCGCCGGTGCGGTCGGCGGCCTCCAGCGGGATGCCCGCGAGGTCGAGCGCCGTGAGCAGGTTGGTGTAGCCGAGTTCGGTGGAGAACGACACGCCGAACACGTCGAAGGCGGCGACCGGCCGGTGCGCGTCGACGGTGAACTGCGGGATGCCGTGCTCCCGCATGACGGCCTCCATGTCGGGCCACACCGAGTACGTCCGCTCGGCGAGCACGCCGTCGCGCTCGTTGAGGATCTCGTAGAGGATCTGGACGCCCTGGTTGGGGAGCCCCACCTCGTAGGCGTCCGGGTACATCAGCGCCCATCGGACGGTGGCCTCGTCCCAGTCCTTGAGCTGGGAGTTCAGCTCGCCGCCAACGTACTGAATCGGCTTCTGCACGCTCGGGAGCAGCGGCTCCAGGCGCGGGAAGAGCGACTCGACCGGCATGACGGAACCCTCCGTGCAGGGGACGTGGGATGAACGTCCAGCCTACGCGGTCGCCGGTCGCTAATCGAACGGGCGGCGGCGCACGTGGACGGCCTGCAGCAGGCCGAAGGCGATCATGTTCGCGAAGGTCGCCGACCCGCCGTAGGACACGAACGGCAGCGGCAGCCCGGTGATCGGCATGATCCCGATCGTCATGCCGACGTTCTCGAACGTCTGGAACCCCAGCCAGCACACGACCCCGGTGGCGACGAGCGTCCCGAACAGGTCGGCGGCCTGGGTGGCGATGCGCAGCCCGCGCCACAGCACCACGCCGAGCAGGGCGATGATCACGGCCGCGCCGACGAAGCCGAGCTCCTCCCCCGCCACCGTGAAGATGAAGTCGGTCTGCTGCTCCGGGACGAAGTGGCCGCCCGTCTGCTCGCCGTGGAACAGGCCCTTGCCGAACGCCCCGCCCGACCCGATCGCGATGCGGGCCTGCTGGGCGTTGTAGCCGGCGCCGCGCGGGTCGGCCTCGGGGTTCAGGAACGCGGTGAACCGGGCGATCTGGTAGGCCTTCAGCAGCCCGAAGAAGTACACGGCGGCGCCCGCGGCGACGCCCCCGCCGACCAGCCCGACGAGCCAGCGCTTCTGGGCCCCGGAGATCGCCAGCATGCCGAGCACGACCGCGATGAACACCAGCGTGGTGCCGAGGTCGGGCTGCAGCATGATCAGCACGCCGGGCACCCCGGCGAGCACGAGCGCGAGCAGCACGTCCCGCCGGCCGGGGCCGATCTCCCCGTCGCGCGGCTCTCCGAGGATCATCGCCAGCAGCACCACGAGCCCGACCTTGGCGAACTCCGACGGCTGCACCTGGAACCCGCCGCCGACCACGATCCACGAGTGCGAGCCGTTGATCGTCGAGCCGAGCGGGGTCAGCACGGCCAGCAGCCCCACGCACGCCAGCCCGTACAGGATGGGGACGTAGGCGCGCAGGAGCCGGTAGTCGAGGACGGTGACCAGGCCGCCGAGCAGGAAGCCGATGATCAGATTCAGGATGTGCCGCTTGAGGAAGCCCTCGGGGTCCTTGCCCTGCTCGGTCAGCAGGTGGAAGGTGGCCGAGCGCACCAGCAGCGCACCCACCGCCGACAGCGCCAGCACGGCCAGCAGCATCGGCAGGTCGAGCCGGCGCAGACCGGCGAGCCGGCTGGTCCACGACCGGTGCGCGGCGTAGGCGTCGACGCTGCCGACCCCGGAGTCGGTGATCATGGCGCGGTCCCCTCGACGGGCATCCGCGGCAGCTCGGACGGGAGCCTCCCGTCCTGGAGGATGGCCTTGCGGTCCTTCGTCCCGTACATGGCCTCCCAGATCTCCCGGACGGCCGGCGCGGACGTCTGCGCGCCCTGCCCGCCCTGGGAGACCATCGCGACCACCGCGAAGCGCGGCTTGTCCACCGGGCCGAACGAGGCGAACCAGGACGTGTCCTGCTTGCCGTAGACCTCCGCGGTACCGGTCTTGCCGCCGACGTCGACGCGCTTGAAGTCGAAGCCGGTGAACGCCCCGGACGCGGTGCCGCTCTTCGTCACCTCCGCGAGCGACTCGCGGATGTACTTGAGCACCTTGCCGTCGACGGGCAGCCGGCGCGGCGGCGGCGCGTCGATCCGGCGGACGATCGAGCCGTCGGGGCGCACGACCGCGACCCCGAGGCGCGGGGTCAGCAGCTTCCCGCCGTTCGCCATGGCCGCGTACGCGCGGACGAGCTGCAGCGGCGTCACCAGGACGTCGCCCTGCCCGACCGAGAAGTTCGCCGCGTCACCGGGCCGCCAGACGTAGCCCTCGGTGCAGTTCTCCGTAGCGACGGCCTTCAGGTAGGCGGCGCGGGCCGGGTCGGTCTTGGCGACCTCCGGGTAGCCCGTCTTGGCGCCCTTGCAGTTGGCGGCCTTGGTGGCGTCCCAGAAGGACTTCTTCCACCCGCGGTCCGGGATGCGGCCCTCGCTCTCGCTGGGCAGGTCGACGCCGGTGCGCGACCCGAACCCGTAGTCGCGGGCCATCTTCACCATCGGGTCCGACGGGTTCTTCTTCGGCTTCATCCCGCCGTCGCGCTGCCACTCCTGGTAGGCGAACCGGTAGAAGATCGTGTCGCAGGACTTGACGAGCGCCGTGTGCAGCGACATCGCCCCGAGCTCCTCGCCCTCGAAGTTGCGGAACGCGCGGTTGCCGACGTTGTAGGAGCCGGGGCAGTCGTAGGTGCCGGTCAGGCTGTTGCCGTCCTTCACCGCGGCGGCCACCGAGGAGATCTTGAAGGTGGAGCCGGGCGCGAACTGCCCCTGGGTGACCCGGGAGATCAGCGGCTCGCCCTGCTTCTTGCCGAGGAGCGCGTCGTACTCGTCCTGGGAGATGCCGCCGGTCCAGATGCCGGGGTCGTAGGTCGGGTAGCTCGCCATCGCGATCATCCGGCCGGTGCGCACGTCCATCACGACCGCGGCCCCGGCGTCGGCGGGGCGGCCCTGCTTGCGGGCGCCGTCGATCGCGTTCTTGAGCGCCTTCTCCGCCGCGCCCTGCACGCCGGCGTCGATGCTGGTGACGAGGTTGCCGCCGGCCGTCGGGGGCTGCTCCTGCGCGGTGCCGGTGACGCGGCCCTGGCTGTCGACCAGGACCTTGCGGAACCCGGGCTCGCCGCTGAGCGCCGAGTCGTACTGCGCTTCGAGGCCGTCGCGCCCGACGAGATCGACGCCGCTGTAACCGGTGACCTTGAGGCCCTTGCGCTTGTCGAGCTCCTCCTGCGTGACGGGCTGGAGGTAGCCGAGCAGCTGCGCGGGGCGCGCGCCCTCCGGCTGCGGGTAGTCGCGGACGGCCTGGACCTGCGCGGTGATGCCGGGGAAGTCCTCCTGCCGCTCCATGATCTGCAGGGCGCGCTTGGGGTCGACGTGGTCCTCGACGGGGATCGGCTGGTAGGGGGAGCCCGGCCAGCACGGCCGCTTGATGCCGGGCCCGCACAGCCGGATCCGCTTGGTCATCTCCTCCTGGGACGTCCCGAGCACGGCGGCCAGCCGCTTCAGGATGGTCTGGCCGCCGTCCTTCTGCCGCGACAGCGTGGTGCGGTCGACCGACACGACGAGGGCGCTGCGGTTGCGCACGAGCGGCCTGCCGCGGTCGTCCAGGATCATGCCGCGGGTGGCGGGGACGACGATGTCGCGGGTGCGGTTCTCCGCGGCGACCGCCCGGTAGTGCGCGCCCTCCAGGACCTGGAGCGCCCACATCCGCCCGATCAGGACGAGCAGCAGCGCGGCGACGAGCACGTACAGGACGACGAGGCGGAAGTGGGTCCTCGGGTTCACAGGGTCCCGCTCCGCCCCGACATCGCGCGGTAGCGGGCGGCGGGCACGGCCAGGCGGTCGCCGCGGGCGCGCTCCCCGCGTTCGTAACGGCGGGTGACGCGCAGCACCGCCCACACCACGAACGGGCTCGCGATGACGTCGTACAGCACCTGCAGCGGCACCATGCTGGACACGGTCGCCCACTCGGCGCGCGGGTCGCCGAGGATCATGCCGGTGCCCGCGTACACCACGGTCCCGGCGAGCGCGCCGGCGGCGACGGCGAGGAACGGCACCGCGGACTGGCGGTCCATCTCGGCGGACGCGACGCCGCACAGGTACCCGATGAGGCAGTAGACGAGCGCGTACCGGCCGAGGGTGTGGTCGGCGGGCGGGATGATGTCGGCGGCGAGGCCCGCGAGGAACCCGGCCACCATCCCGGTCATGGAGCCCGCGACGAGCGCGAGCGCGACGACGGCGAGCAGCACCAGGTCGGGCTGGACGCCGCCGGGCAGCGGCAGCCGGTTCGCCACCGACACCTGCAGGATCAGCGTCACGACGATCACCACGGCGGTCACCGCGGCGCGGCCGGCCGGCGACGCCTCGGGCGGGTTCAGCACGTCAGTCCCCCCGGGTCGGATTCGTGGACGGGCTCTTGGAATGGCGCGGCTTCGCCTTCGGGCTCTTGCTCGCCGACGGCGTCGCGGTCGGCGTCGCGGTCGGGGGCGGCGGGGGCTTGGGCGGCAGCACCGCGTCCCGCGGGTCGGTCTTCGGCGGGGCGACCACGACGGCGACGACGTCCAGGCTGGTGAACCGCACGAACGGCCGGACGTAGGCGGTGCGGGTCAGCCCGCTGGTGGAGCGCTCGATCCGCTCGACCACGCCGATCGGGACGCCCGGGACGTACGGCTTCTGCCCCTGCGACCCGAGCGTGACGATCCGCTGGCCGACCCGGATCGGGGCGGCGGCGTCGAGCAGCTGGAACCGCAGCGGCGTCGCGCCGCCCCGGCCGAGCCCGCGGCGGCCCCGGCCCTGAGTGATGCCGATCTCCTTGGACTCCTCCAGCCGGGAGCCGATGGAGGACGTCTGGTCGGTGGCGAGCAGGACGGTGGCGGTCGCGGGCCCGACGCGGGTGACGCGGCCGACGAGGCCGTCGGCGCTCATCACGGTCATGTCGGGCCGGATGCCGCTGCTGCTGCCGACGTCGATGGTGACGGTGTCCTCGAAGCCCTGCCCCGCCGAGATCACCTGCGCGGCGTGGATCTTGTAGCCGCCCATTCCCGCGGTGCCGAGCAGCCTGCGCAGCTGCGCGGACCGGTCCTGGTCGAGGCGGCTGGAGCGCAGCTGCTCGCGCAGCCGCTGGTTCTGCCGCACGAGCCGGTCGGCCCGGCGCCGCTCGCCGGGCGCGTCGGTGATGGCGTCGAAGGTGTTGCCGACCGGCCGGACGACGGACGCCGACGCCCGCTCCACGGGGCCGAACACCGTCGCGCCGAGGCCGCGCAGGCCGCTCAGCGGCGAGTCCTGCCCGCCGCGGTAGTCAATGGTGATCATCGCGAGCGCCACGACCAGCAACGCGCCGAGGACCACGCGGGTGCGCCGGGTGTCCTTCACGCACCGACCTCCCGTTCCCTGGTCCGCCGGGAGCCCAGTGCCTCACGAGGGGGGGACGCCCCCGCGTCCCCCTCGGCGGACTATGTCCGAATCGGCTCGCCCGGGGAACGCCCCCTGGCGTCCCCTGGCCGGCCATGTCCGAATCAGTGCCGCGGCTCCGGCACGAGCACCTGCCTGAGCGACTCGAAGTCCTCGACGCACTTGCCCGTGCCGAGCACCACCGAGTCGAGCGGGTTGTCCACCAGATGGATGGGCATCCCGGTCTCCTCGCGGAGCCGTTCGTCGAGGTTCTTCAGAAGAGCGCCGCCGCCGGTGAGCGCGATGCCGCGGTCCATGATGTCGCCGGAGAGCTCGGGCGGGCACTTGTCGAGGGTGGTCTTCACCGCGTCCACCACGGCGTTGACCGGTTCCTCGATCGCCCTCCTGACCTCCTCGGCGGAGATCACGACGGTCTTCGGCAGCCCGCTGACGAGGTCGCGGCCCCGGATCTCGGCGTGCGGCTCGTCGTCGCCGCCGGGATAGGCCGACCCGATCGCCATCTTGATCTCCTCCGCGGTGCGTTCCCCGAGCATCAGGGAGTACTCCTTCTTGGAGAAAGAGATCACGGCCTGGTCGAGCTCGTCACCGCCGACGCGCACCGACTGGCTGGTGACGATCCCGCCGAGCGAGATGATCGCGACCTCGGTGGTGCCGCCGCCGATGTCGACGACCATGTTGCCGGTCGGCTCGTAGACGGGGAGCCCGGCGCCGATCGCGGCGGCCATCGGCTCCTCGATGATGTAGACGCGGCGGGCGCCGGCCTGGTAGCCGGCCTCCTTCACCGCGCGCTGCTCCACCCCGGTGATCCCGCTCGGCACGGCCACGACGATCCGCGGCTTGGCGAAGTGCCGGCGCTTGTGCACCTTCTGGATGAAGTAGCGCAGCATCCGTTCGGTGACGTCGAAGTCGGCGATGACGCCGTCCTTCAGCGGACGGACCGCGACGATGTTGCCCGGTGTGCGGCCGATCATCCGCTTCGCCTCGATGCCCACCGCGACGATCTTCCCGGTATTGGTATTGATCGCGACCACGGAGGGTTCGTTCAGGACGATGCCACGCCCGCGCACGTACACCAGGGTGTTGGCGGTACCGAGATCGACCGCCATGTCACGGCCAAGAAACGACAGCTTGTTACCCATGAAGAAAGGGAGCCCTTCATGATTGACGGGCGTGTATAGCGGCGCGTCCATCGTAACGTGCGCGTACCTCCGCGGGCAGTCACCCCCGCGCCGCGCGTCGCGAAAAAAACGCGTCCTGACCAGCCCGGTTTTCCATAAAGAGAACCCGGCGGACTGACCCGGCGGCCGGTCGGCCAAAGACGCGCGGCGCCCACGGCAGACCCGGCGCCACCGGGTATCCGAGGATCTTAGGGGGTCTTCCCCGGCCCGACACAGCCCCACGCCGCAACACGGTTCGATTCGTCTGGAAGCACCGCTCGCGCGGCGGCAGAAAAGCCGAACCCCGGGCCGTGGATCTACCGGCGCATGAAGGCGCCCGAGATGCCGCGGGGCCAGCCCTTACTCGCCCACAAGCCGATTCTGGGACGAGCGACGACCGGCCCCCTCCGACCGCTTTTCGGATGAGGAACATCCAAGCCCGCTTCAACCCACCCTCAGCAGAGGGCAGGGCCGTAGCTCGTACTCCAACCTGGAACGAACCCTCCGCGCCCAGCGCTCTTGGACGTGCACGTCGTGACGCTCTCGGAGTCGACCTGAGCCGGGGCGCGGGTCGGGCGGCCGGAAGGCGCTCTGGGCGCCTGGAGGTCGCCCGACCCGCCGAGCCGGGCGACCGGAGCGCCACGACGACAACCCGCACGGGCACGGAAACCAGCACCGTGGCGTGAGGATCGCCCGGCTCGCAACGGGGGTTCCAGGGGGTCGCCCCCCTGGGCGAACACAGCCCGGCTCGCAACGGGGGTTCCAGGGGGTCGCCCCCCTGGGCAGTACAGCTAGCGCACCACTACACCTCGGGGAAGAAGAGCTTGATCTCGCGCGCGGCGGAGTCGGGAGAGTCGGAGCCGTGGACGATGTTCTCGCCGATCTCCAGGGCGAAGTCGCCGCGGATGGTGCCGGGGGTGGCGCTGACCGGGTCGGTGGCGCCGGCGAGTGAGCGGAACGCCTCGATGGCGCGCGGGCCCTCCACGACCATGGCGACGAGGGGGCCGCCGGTGATGAAGTCGACCAGTTCGCCGAAGAACGGCTTGCTGCTGTGCTCCTCGTAGTGCGCCTCGGCGGTCTCGCGGGCGAGGGTGCGCAGTTCCAGCGCGACGAGCTTCAGGCCCTTGCGCTCGATCCGGGAGATGACCTCGCCGACGACGCCGCGGCGAACGCCGTCGGGCTTGACCAGGACAAGAGTGCGCTCGGACACGACAGTTTCTCCTAGAGGATTTCGGATTCGGTAAGCGCGCGAATCCTACCCGGCCCCGGGGTCCGCGGCGGCATTCCCGGGGGGCCGTGCGGCGCGGGGACGCGGTGCCGCGGCGTGTCGGGCGCACAGGCGGGCGGTGGCTCCGGCGAGCAGGACGGCGGCCACCCCGGCGACGACCAGCCAGATGCGGTAGCCCTCCAGCCGACGGCTTCCAGGAGGCCGACATCGCCGGCATCACGATGCCGATCACCAAGCACAACTTCCTGGTGACCCAGGCCGAGGACATCGGCCGCACC
>NZ_JBEUPA010000195.1:0-13620 GCF_040492065.1 Actinomadura sp. NPDC000929
GGTGCAGCTCCTGGACGTCCTGCTCCACCGCGTCGAGCGTCCGCGCCAGCGCGCGATGGGAGTCGCGGTCGAGGTCGAGCGGCGCCGTGCTGCAGCCGCAGCTCGACGCGTTCCTCGCCGGGCACGAGGCGGAGCTGATCGCCTTCCGCCGCGACCTGCACATGCACCCCGAGCTCGGCTACGCCGAGCACCGCACCACCCGCAGGCTCGCCGAGCGGCTCCGCGCGGCCGGGCTCGAACCCGTGATCCTGCCGAAGGGCACCGGGCTGTTCTGCGACATCGGCCCCGCCGACGGCACGACCGTGGCGCTGCGGGCCGACATCGACGCGCTCCCGCTCCAGGACGAGAAGGAGGGCGTCGCCTACCGGTCGACCGTCCCCGGCGTCGCGCACGCGTGCGGCCACGACGTGCACACCGCGATGGTGCTGGGCGCGGGCCTGTTCCTGGCCCAGCAGGCGGAGGCGGGGCTGCTGCCCGGCCGCGTCCGGCTGCTGTTCCAGCCCGCCGAGGAGACGCCCGGCGGAGCGCTGGACGTCATGGCCGCCGGCGGCATCGCGGGCGTCGACCGCGCCTTCGCGCTGCACTGCGACCCCCGCATCGAGGTCGGCCAGCTCGGGCTGCGCACCGGCCCGATCACCGCGGCCTGCGACAAGGTCTACGTGAAGGTCACCGGGCCCGGCGGGCACACCGCCCGGCCGCACCTGACCGCCGACCTGGTCTACGCGCTCGCCAAGATCGTCACCGAGCTGCCGTCCGCGCTGTCGCGGCGCGTCGACCCGCGCTCCAGCCTGTCGCTGGTGTGGGGCCGCGTCTCGGCCGGGTCCGTCGCCAACGCCATCCCCGACGACGGGATCGCCGAGGGCACCGTCCGCTGCCTGGACGACGAGGCGTGGCACCGGGCGCCGGAGATGATGAAGGCGCTGCTGCAGTCGGTCGCCGCCGCCTACGACGTGGAGGCGTCGCTGGACTACGTGCGGGGCGTCCCGCCGACCGTGAACGAGGTGGCCAGCGTGCAGATGTTCCGCGACGCGGCCGCCCAGGTCATGGACGAGGACGGCGTCGTGCCGACCCCGCAGAGCCTCGGCGGCGAGGACTTCGGCTGGTACCTGGAGTCGATCCCCGGCGCGCTCGCCCGGCTCGGCGTCCGCACTCCCGGCTCGCCCGGCGAGTACGACCTGCACCGCGGCGACTTCGACGTCGACGAGCGGTGCATCGCCGTCGGCATGAAGGTGCTGAGCGCGACCGCGCTGACCGCGCTGTGGGACGGCGGACGTCCCGGCGACGCCGAGTCGATCGAGGGCGCCGCGCTGGCCTAGACTCCCCCCGCCGGCCGGGCTTGATCACCAGGCGTCATCGCCCGGCCTGTCGCTTTCCGTCCTTTCGGACGCCCGCGCACGAGGGCCTCGCGCGCCGGTCAGCGCCGTCCATGGCGGCGCTGACCTGTGGCGATATGCCTACGCATTGGTAACGGACCTGTTGCGAAACCGTGCAAGCAAGAGGTTTGCCCTCATTCGCGAGGTAGCGTCCTGACGATTTCGGTGACCGGATCTGTCACCGGACCGTGGGTGGGACGGAAGGAGCGCTACCTTGCGCCGTGGACTGAAGATTACGCTCGTCACCGTGACGGGTGCGGCGCTGACGCTCAGCGCTTCCGCGTGCGGTGGCAAGAAGGCCGACAGCGGCGACGGCGGCGGCGACGGCAAGAAGACCCTCAAGATCGGTCTGGCCTTCGACATCGGCGGCCGCGGCGACCAGTCCTTCAACGACTCGGCGGCCGCGGGCCTCGACAAGGCCAAGAAGGACCTGGACGTCAAGACCGAGGAGATCTCCGCCAAGCCGGACGAGCCGGACTCCGACAAGGAGTCGCGCCTGCGTCTGCTGGCCAACAAGGGCTACAACCCGGTCATCGGCGTCGGCTTCGCCTACACGGCCTCGATCAACAAGGTCGCCAAGGACTTCCCGAACACCAAGTTCCTCGTCGTCGACGCCGACCAGTGCAAGGTCGAGGGCGCCAACGTCAGCGGCGCCTGCTTCTCCGAGGAGCAGGGGTCCTACCTGGTCGGCGCCGCGGCCGCGCTGAAGTCCAAGACCGGCACGATCGGGTTCATCGGCGGCGTCAACGTCCCGCTGATCAACAAGTTCTTCGCCGGGTACCAGGCGGGTGCGAAGAAGGCCAAGCCGGGCATCAAGGTGCTGCCCGCCAAGTACCTCACGCAGCCCCCGAACTTCAACGGCTTCAAGGACGCCGGTCTCGGCAACGAGGCGGCCAAGGGCCAGCTCGACGAGAACGCCGACGTGATCTACCACGCGGCGGGCGGCGCGGGCATCGGCGTCATCAAGACCGTCGGCGCGGCCAAGAAGTGGGCGATCGGCGTCGACTCCGACCAGTACAACCAGCCCGCGGTCGCCGGGGTGAAGGCCCAGATCCTGACGTCCATGGAGAAGCACGTGGACGTCGCGGTGTACGACTTCGTCGAGAGCGTCGCCAAGGGCACCTTCAAGGCCGGCACCACGCAGTACAACCTGAGCAACGACGGCATCGGGTACGCCACCTCCGGCGGCAACGTCGACGACATCAAGGCCAAGCTCGACGAGCTGAAGGCGGAGATCGTCAGCGGCAAGATCACCGTTCCGACCAAGGCCTGACGCCGCGGCCGGGACGCGGGAGCACGCTCCCGCGCGGCGACGTGCCGGCCGGTCCGCCGGCCGACGCGCGCACCGGGCGCCATCTCGTGGTGGCGCCCGGTGCGGCGGCACGTATCCCCGTCCAGGACCTCTCTCACGTTCTAGGCAGGAGGAGGGGCACTCGTGCCTGACCAGGTGCCGGCCGTGCGGCTGACATCGATCACCAAGCGGTTCCCCGGAGTGGTGGCCAACCGCGACATCAACCTCACCATCGAGCGCGGCGAGGTGCACGCGCTCTGCGGTGAGAACGGCGCCGGCAAGTCCACGCTGATGAAGATCCTTTACGGGATGCAGCGGCCGGACGAGGGCACCGTCGAGGTCGACGGCGAGCAGGCGGCCTTCCGGACGCCGGCCGACGCGATCGCCCGCGGCATCGGCATGGTGCACCAGCACTTCAAGCTGGCCGACAACCTCACCGTCCTGGAGAACGTGATCCTCGGCGCCGAGCCCCGCGCCAGGGGCCGGCGGCGCGGCCGGATCGACTTCGCCGCCGCGCGCGCCAAGATCAAGGAGATGTCGCAGGCGTACGGGCTGCGGGTCGACCCCGACGTGCTGGTCGAGACGCTCGGCGTCGGCGAGCGGCAGCGCGTGGAGATCCTCAAGGTGCTCTACCGCGGCGCCCGCGTGCTCATCCTGGACGAGCCGACCGCGGTGCTCGTCCCGCAGGAGGTCGAGGAGCTGTTCGGCAACCTGCGCGAGCTGCGCGCCGAGGGCCTGACCGTCCTGTTCATCTCCCACAAGCTGGACGAGGTGCTGACCGTCGCCGACACGATCTCGGTGATCCGGCGCGGCACGACGGTCGCGACCCGGCTCGACCCGCGCGAGGTGACGTCCCGGCGCCTGGCCGAGCTGATGGTCGGGTCCGAGCTGCCCACCCCGGAGCTGCGCGAGTCCACCGTCACCGAGGACGTCCAGCTGGACGTGGCCGGGCTCACCGTGCTGACCTCCGAGGGCCGTCCCGTGGTGGACGGCGTGTCGCTGCGCATCCGCCGCGGCGAGATCGTCGGGCTGGCCGGTGTCGAGGGCAACGGGCAGACCGAGCTCATCGAGGCGATCATGGGCATCCGCGGCGCCGACGCCGGGACCATCGGCTACGGCGGCGAGGACGTCACCTCGTGGTCGACGCGGCGGCGCCGCGAGGCCGGCATCGCCTACATCCCCGAGGACCGGCACCGCCACGGGCTCGTCCTGGAGGGGACGCTCTGGGAGAACCGCATGCTGGGCCACCAGACCCGGCGCCCGAACGTGCGGGGCCCGTGGATCGACCGGCGCGGCGCCCGCCGCGACACCACCCGGATCGTCCAGGCCTACGACGTGCGGACGCCGGGGATCGACGTGCCCGCCGCCGCGCTGTCGGGCGGCAACCAGCAGAAGCTCATCGTCGGGCGGGAGATGTCCGGCGACCCGCGGCTGCTGATCGCGGCGCATCCGACGCGCGGCATCGACGTCGGCGCCCAGGCCGCCATCTGGGAGTACCTGCGGCAGGCCCGCGCGGACGGGCTGGCCGTGCTGCTGATCAGCGCCGATCTTGAGGAACTCATCGGTATGTCCGACACCCTGCACGTGATCCTGCGGGGGCGGCTGGTCGCGGAGGTCGATCCGCGGACCGTCACCCCCGAGGAGCTCGGCTCCGCCATGACCGGTGCCGGAGCGCCCGCATGAGCGACGAGCGCAAGGACCTGGACCCGGCGGGCGAGGAGCCCGCGGGCGGCGGGGAACCGGCGGGCGCGACGCCCCCGGCCGACGTCCCCGCGCCGCGTCCGGGCGAGAGCCCCGATCCCGGGAAGCTGCCCGAGAAGGCGTCCGGCCCGGTGGAGCCGGAGACGGTGCCGTCGTGGAAGGCGATGCTGCGCGGCCTCGGCCCGCGGGGGCTCGGCCTGAAGATCGGCGCGCCGGTGCTGGCGCTGCTGATCTCCCTCGGCATCACGATGATCCTGCTGCGGGTCACCGGCGCCGACCCGGTCAGCTCGATCCAGAGCATGATCGACTACGGCACGACCGACAACTCGATCGTCGACATCGTCAACCGCGCCACCCGCTACTACCTGTCGGCCGTGGCCGTGGCCATCGGGTTCCGGATGGCGCTGCTGAACATCGGCGTGGACGGCCAGTACCGGATCGCCGCGTTCCTCGCCGCCGCGCTCGGCGGCGCGCTGGCGCTGCCCGCCCCCCTCGGCCAGATGCTGACGATCGTCGCGGCGATGGTGGTCGGCGGGCTGTGGGCGGCGATCGCGGGCGTGCTGAAGGTGACCCGCGGGGTCAGCGAGGTGCTGTCCACGATCATGCTGAACGCGATCGCGACCGGCCTGATCGCCTACCTGCTGAACGACAAGCGGCTCGCCGAGGTGCGGCCGGGCAGCAACAACGTCGCGACGCCGCAGATCCCCGAGTCGGGACGGGTCGGCGGCCTGAACGGCCTCCTGTCCTCGATCGGCATCGACCTGCCGGGCGACGTCTACGGGCTGCTGCCGCTGGCGATCCTGGTCGGCGTCGTGTTCTGGGTCGTCATCAACCGCACGCGTTTCGGGTTCGACCTGAAGGTGTCGGGGCTGTCGCCGTCGGCGGCGCAGGCCAGCGGCGTCAACGCCCGCCGCATGATCGTCTACACGATGGTCGCGTCCGGCGTGGTGGCGGGCCTGATCGGCATGCCGGAGCTGCTCGGCGCGTCCTACGAGTACTCGCTGAACTTCCCGGCCGGCCTCGGCTTCACCGGCATCACGGTCGCGCTGCTCGGCCGCAACCATCCGGCCGGGATCGCGCTGGCCGCGCTGCTGTTCGCGTTCCTCGACCAGACCTCCGACGTCCTCCAGGAGGTCGACGTCCCGAAGGAGATCGTCGGGGTGATGCAGGGCGTGGTCGTGCTGACCGTCGTCATCGTGTACGAGCTCGTCCGGCGCTGGGAGATCCGGCTGCAGCAGCGGGCCGTCGCCGCCGAGCTGGCCACCGGCCACGACCTGGCCCGCGAGGCCGCTGGGAGCGCCTCATGAGCACCGCCACCGAGACGGCCCCGGCCCGCAAGGCCGCGAGCGGCGCGCGCCGGCTGCGCTGGCCGCACTACCTGCTCATCGCGTCCGGCCTGCTGGTGCTGCTGTCGCTGGTCCGGGTGATCGACGACGCCGACCCGGTGACCTCCAGCGGGACGGTCAGCGCCGCGCTGCGCCTCGCCGTGCCGATCTTCCTGGCCGGGCTCGGCGGGCTGTGGTCCGAGCGGTCCGGCGTGATCAACATCGGCCTCGAGGGCATGATGATCCTCGGCACCTGGACGGGCGCCTGGGCCGGCTACCAGTGGGGCCCGTGGATCGGCGTCCTCGCCGGGATCATCGGCGGCGTGCTCGGCGGGCTGCTGCACGCGATCGCGACCGTGTCGTTCGGCGTCGACCACATCGTGTCCGGCGTCGCGATCAACATCCTCGGGCTGGGGCTCACCCAGTTCCTCGCCGGGCTGATCTTCGACAAGGGGGAGGCGAAGGCGCTCGGCGGCGGCCCCCGGCAGTCTCCGCCCGTCGATCCGATCCCGACGCTGACGCTGCCGGTGCTGTCCGGAGGCAAGATCGGCGGCTGGCAGAGCCCCGACTGGCTCGGCTCGCTGGAGAGGCACCACTGGTTCCTCGTGTCGGACCTCGCGGGGATCGTCCGCGGTCTCACCAGCGACATGTCGCTGCTGACGCTCGTGGCGCTGCTGCTCCTCCCGGCCAGCTTCTTCGTGCTGTGGCGGACGGCGTTCGGTCTGCGGATCCGCTCGTGCGGCGAGGACGCGTACGCGGCCGAGTCGCTCGGCGTGCAGGTCTACCGGATGAAGTACGCGGCCGTGATGATCTCGGGCGGTTTCGCGGGCCTGGCGGGCGCGTTCCTCGTCACCGTCGCCGCGCCGATCTACCAGGACGGCCAGACCAACGGCCGCGGGTTCATCGGCCTCGCCGCCATGATCTTCGGCAACTGGCGTCCGGGCGGCCTGGCCGCGGGCTCGCTGCTGTTCGGCTACACCGACGCGATGAACGTGCGCGGCGGCGGCCAGTCGGTGCACGCGCTGCTGCTGTTCGTGGCGATCCTGCTGATCGGTGTCGCGGTCTGGCAGGGCGTGCGAGCGAACCGCCTGCTCCCGCAGGCGGCGCTGGACGCGGCGCACCGCCGCGACATGCGGGGCGCCTTGGTCGGCTCCGCGCTGTCCCTGGTCACGGCCGCCGCGCTGCTCACGTGGTTCCTGCTGAGCGACATCGTCCCCGGCGAGCTGGTCTCCTTCACGCCGCACCTGACGACGCTGCTCGTCCTGGCCCTGGCCAGCCAACGCCTCCGCATGCCCGCCGCCAACGGGCTCCGCTACCGGCGCGGTGAGGCACGCTGACCGGCGGCCGGAGCGCAGCGGAGGACGTCGGTCAGCTGCTGTTGTCGGGGGTTTGGGGGTCGTCCCCCGAGGGGGTGTTGGTCCGACGGCCGGAGCGCAGCGGAGGACGTCGGTCAGCTGCCCTTGCCGGGGGGTTTGGGGGGTCGTCCCCCCAGAAAGGTAGGGCTCATGGAGATTGATTGGCCTGTTCTTCGCGCTGCGGCGCGGGAGGCTATGGAACGTGCCTACTGCCCGTACTCCGGGTTTCCGGTCGGGGCCGCCGCGCTGGTGGACGACGGCCGGGTGATCACCGGGTGCAACGTGGAGAACGCCTCGTACGGGGTCGGGCTGTGCGCGGAGTGCGCGGTCGTGTCGGCGCTGCACGGGCCCGGCAAGTCCGAGCGGCCGCGGCTGGTCGCCATGGCGGTGGTCGACCGGCACGGGAATCCGCTGATGCCGTGCGGGCGCTGCCGGCAGTTGCTGTGGGAGCACGGCGGCGCCCCGATGCTGCTGGAGACGACGCGCGGCATCCTGCCCATGTCGGACGTCCTGCCGGACGCGTTCGGTCCCGACGATCTCGTGGACCGGGCCTGACCGACGCACCCTGGCCGGCACACCCTGGCCGGCTCGGTTTCACCTTCTGAGAGGATTTCGTGGACGCCACCGATGTCATCCGCGCCAAGCGGGACGGGGGGACGCTGACCCCCGAGCAGATCGACTGGGCGGTGGACGCCTACACGCGGGGCGTGATCGCCGAAGAGCAGATGTCGGCGCTGGCGATGGCGATCCTGCTGAACGGCATGTCGCGGGCCGAGGTGGCCCGGTGGACCGAGGCGATGATCCGGTCCGGGGAGCGGATGGACTGGTCGGCGCTGGACCGTCCGACCACCGACAAGCACTCCACCGGCGGGGTCGGCGACAAGATCACTCTGCCGCTGGCGCCGCTGGTGGCGGCGTGCGGGGCGGCGGTCCCGCAGCTGTCGGGGCGCGGCCTCGGGCACACCGGCGGGACGCTCGACAAGCTGGAGTCGATTCCGGGCTGGCGGGCGTCGCTGTCGAACGCCGAGATGCTGGACGTGCTGCGCTCGGCGGGCGCGGTCATCTGCGCGGCGGGCGGCGGCCTCGCGCCCGCCGACCGCAAGCTCTACGCGCTGCGGGACGTGACCGGCACGGTGGAGTCGATCCCGCTGATCGCCTCCTCGATCATGTCGAAGAAGATCGCCGAGGGCACGGGCGCGCTGGTGCTGGACGTCAAGGTCGGCTCGGGCGCGTTCATGAAGACGGCGGACCGGGCCCGCGAGCTGGCCGAGACGATGGTCGCGATCGGCGCCGACCACGGGCTGCGCACGGTCGCGCTGCTGACCGCGATGGACCGTCCGCTCGGCAACGCGGTCGGCAACGCCGTCGAGGTGGCCGAGTCGGTGGAGGTGCTCGCCGGGGGAGGCCCGTCCGACGTGGTCGAGCTGACCCTGACGCTGGCGCGGGAGATGCTCGCCGCCGCCGGGATCTCCGGGAGGGACCCGGCGGACGCGCTGAAGGACGGCTCCGCCATGGACGCCTGGCGCCGCATGATCACCGCGCAGGGCGGCGATCCGGACGCGCCGCTGCCGGCCGCCCGCGAGACCCATGTGGTCACCGCCCCGTCCTCGGGCGTGCTGACCAGGCTGGACGCCTACGGGGTGGGCGTCGCGGCGTGGCGTCTGGGCGCCGGCCGGGCCCGCAAGGAGGACCCGGTGTCGTTCGGCGCGGGCGTGATCTGCCATGCCAAGCCGGGCGACACGGTCAAGGCGGGCCGGCCGCTGCTGACGCTGCACGCCGACGACGAGGCCAGGTTCGGTCGCGCGCTGGAGGCCCTGGACGGCGCCTTCGACATCGAGGCAGGCGGCACCGTGCCCGCGCTCCCCCTGGTCATCGACCGGATCGCGTGAACCGGCCGGTTTGTTAAGAATCACCGTTGACGGGCGTTGTGTCCGCTCTGGAAGCTGATCAGGTTTCTCTCAGCAGCCAAGGAGCGGACGTTGCGACTCTCACTCCTCCCCGCCGCGGCGCTCGCGGGCGCGGTCGGCCTCGCGGCCGGCACCGTGCCCGCGTACGCCGACGCGGGACGTCCTCACATCGTGGTGAAGGACGGCAAGACGCAGCCCACGTTCTCGTTCAAGGACGCCATCCGCGAGAAGGTGTTCGTCGAGACGACCGTGGACAGCGACCGGGACGGCGAACGCGACCGCGTCTCCGTCTACATCACCCGCCCGAAGGAGACCGGCGGCGGCCTCAAGGTCGCCTCGATCCTCGAGGGCAGCCCCTATTACGCGGGCCTCCAGGACCCGCCGTACCATCCGGCCGACGTCACCGACCACCCGCGCCTCGCGCCGTGGACGCCGCCGCCCGGTCCGCCCGGACCGACGAGCTACTCGCGCGTCTACTACGACAACTACTTCGTCTCCCGCGGCTACGCCGTCCTCGCGGCCGACACCCTCGGCACGGGCGACTCCGACGGCTGCCCGACCGCCGTCGGGCCGAACGAGGCGCAGGGCATGAAGTCGGTCATCGAGTGGCTCACCGGCAAGGCCACCGCGTACGACGCCCAGGGCAACAGGATCCGCGCGGGATGGTCGACCGGGAACGTCGCCATGGCCGGCAAGTCCTACGACGGCACGCTGCCCCTGGCGGCCGCCGCGACCCGGGTGTCCGGCCTCAAGACGGTCGTGTCCATCTCCGGCGTGTCGAACTGGTACGACGAGTACCGCGCCAACGGCGGCGTCGTCGCACCGGACGGCTGGGAGGGCGAGGACCTCGACCTGCACGCCAAGGCCGTGCTGACCCGGCGCGACCCCGAGGTCTGCGCGCCCGTCATGCACGACCTCGAGAAGAAGATGGACCGGGTCACCGGCGACTACAACCGGACCTGGGACGAGCGGAACTTCGCCAAGTCCGCGCCCCGCTTCAAGGCCAGCGTGTTCATGACCAGCGGACTCGCCGACTGGAACGTCAAGCCGATCCAGATGTCCCTGCTGTGGGACGGCCTGAAGAAGGCCGGCGTCGACCGCAAGCTGTGGATCCACCAGGCCGCGCACGACGAGCCTCTGGACGTCCGCCAGAGCGTGTGGCTCGAATCCCTGAACCTGTGGTTCGCGCATGAGCTCTACAACGTCCGCAACGACATCATGCGCCAGCCCAAGGTCGACCTGGAGCGCACCCCCGGCCAGTGGGAGACGCACAAGGACTGGCCTGAGGCCTCGGCCCGCCCCGTGCCGCTCGGCCTGTCGGCCAAGGGCCTCGGCGAGCGCGGCGCCGGCACCCAGCAGCTGGTGGACGACCCGTCCCGCAAGGCCGAGGAACTGGCCGCGAACCCGGACGCGGCGGACCCGAACCGCCTGGTCTACCTCACGCCGAAGCTGACCAAGGCCATGCGGCTCAGCGGCACGGCGCGGATCAAGCTGCGCGCCTCCGTCGACGGCCGCTCGCCGTACCTGTCGGCCCTCCTGGTCGACTACGGCTCCGACGAGCGCGTCTCCGGCTTCGTTCCGACGTCCGACCGGTGGTGCTACGGCGACTCGATCCCCGGCGACGAGGGCTGCCGGACCGTCCGGAAGTACACCACCGCCGTCAGCCCGTTCAAGATCGTGACGCGCGGCTGGACGGACGTGCGCAACCGCGAGTCGATCTGGCGCAGCAGCCCGGTGACGCCCGGCAAGGACTACACGTTCAGCTGGCCCATGCAGCCGTACGACTACGTCTTCAAGCCCGGCCATCGGATCGGCCTCATGGTGCTGGCCACCGACCACGCCTACACGCTCCGCTACCCGGCGGGCACGAAGGTCAAGGTCGACCTGCACGGCAGCACCCTGACCCTGCCCCTCACCAGCGGCTGACCCGGCACGCCCCGAGGTAGGGGCGGCCATTGAAGAGCTGCGCCCGGAACGCCGAATCGGCGTTCCGGGCGCACGCCTTCATGGCCCGTGCGCGCTCGCCCCCACGCGCGGCGGGGCCGTCCCTTCACCGACTCCCGCAGCGCGGGCAGTTCGGCGGGCCTTCGGCTCCCCCGCGGGGTCCTGGACGCCTCGTTCGGGCTTGCTCGCCGATGTCCGACGACACCTGCGACCGCACGGAACCTGACCTGTTCACCCTCCGGTCGTCGGCCGGCGGCATCCAGTTGAGGCCCCAGGGCCGCGATCTCTGCGTCGGTGTGAAGGGCGAGCCCGCGGTCCGCGCCCCGGTGCTCCAGTTGCCGTGCGACGAACGCGCGCCCGGCCAGCTCTTCACCGTCGCCGACCGCTAGCGCCGTTCACTACTTGACGCGGAGGAGCAAGTACTTGCTATCGTTCGTCAAGTGACGACCACGCAAGACCACATCGAGCTCGTCGCCGAGCTGGTCCGGACGCTGGAGACGCGGATCTTCGATCCCCTGGAGATCCTGCTGGCCTCCGACGAGCCGCTCGGGCCGATCAGGGCGCGGCTGCGCGTGGAGGCCGAGGTGTGGGCGGCCCAGCTGCTCGGCGCCGACCGGGAGCGGGCCACGCTGACCGCGGCACGGCTCATCGGGGTGCTGTTCCCCGGTGACGGGCCCTTCGACCCGCCCGCCGCGTGGTGGCGCACCGCGCTGGGACGGGCCGTGGCCCGCACGACCGCCCACCCCGCGGCGGCCGTCCCGTACTCCACGGCCGGGGCGATGCTCGGCATCACCCGGCAAGGCGTCCACGACCTGGTGAAACGCGGAAAGCTCGACAGGGATCCCGGCGGCGGCGTCACCACCTCCTCCATTCGCGACCGGCTCGACCGACCCCAGGAGAACACCCGTGGCACCGCAAGAAGTGATCATCGATGACCGTCCGGTCCGCCTGGCCGCCCGCGACCACGGCGGGGCCGGGTCTCCGGTGCTGCTGCTCCACGGCCTGGGCGGCACCCTCCTGCACTGGGACGCCGTCGCGCCCCTGCTGACCGGCGCGCACCGGGTCGTCGCGATGGACCTGCGCGGCCACGGGCTGTCCGGCGACGGGCCGTGGGAGTGGGAGGCCGTCCTGGACGACGTGCAGGCGGTCGTCGACCACTTCGGCCTGACCGCTCCTCTCGTGGTCGGCCATTCCTTCGGCGGCATGGTCGCGGTGCGGTGGGCGCTGCGCCATCCGGACGGTCCCGGGATCGTCAACATCGACGGCCTGCGCTCGGCCGAGACCGCGCCGGAGCACTACGCGGGCATCGAGCCCGACGAACTGACCCCGCTGCTGGCGGAGCTGAAGTCCCTCTTCGACGCCCAGGCCGAGGCGATGGCCCGGCCGCTGCCCGAGGCCCAAGCCGCGATGCTTCCCTCGCGGGCGCTGCGCACCACCGATGAGGGCGTCTACGCGCGGCCGGACGCGGAGCTGGCCGGGCAGATCAGGTACGACCCGTACTTCCAGGACAGCGTGGCGGCGGTGGCCGGCATCCGCTGCCCCGCCCTGTTCGTCCTGGCCACCGAGAACCTGCCCGGCCTGCCGGGCCGCGTCGGCGACCTCATGGCGGCGCAGCGTGCGGGCGTCCGCCGCGACCTGCTGGCCCTCACCGCCGATCGGCCGCACCTGCGCGTGCTCGAACTGGCCGGCAGCCACGCCGCGGTCGCGGAACGGCCCGAGGAGATCGCCCGGGCCGTGCTGGAATGCGGCGCCCACCGCCCGAACCTTTCCTAGAACACCGGACGGGCGCGTCGCCGGCCATTGAAAAAAGGATCACCGAACCAAACCGGGGCCGTCCTCATCAGAGATGGGCATAAGGGGGACACGGTCCAGCGGGCTGAAAGTCGAGTAAGCCACCGTGTCGATATGGGGAGAACATGCGACTCGGTAAGGCGGCCGTTCTCGGCCTTGTGATCGGTACGGCGACGCTCGGCGCGGCCGCGCCCGCGATGGCCGACCCCGGCGACGTCGTCGTGAAGCCCGCGCAGGCGCGCCCCGGCGAGCAGGTCACCGTCGTGGGGAAGAAGTGCGAGGTCGACGGCACGGCGGGCTCGCTGGCCTTCGTGGGCGGGGCCGTCCCGCTGAACGGCGCGGAGGAGGTCGACGGCCGCGCCGGTCTCGCGACCATCAAGAAGGACACCTTCGCCGGCACCTACACGGTGCTCGTGCGGTGCGGCGCGTACAAGGGGACCGGCGAGGTCCACGTCGTGGACGGCAAGGCGCGTCCGATGTCGCAGCCCACCCCGACCGGCGGGCCGGCGACGGGATTCGGCGGCGGGACGGGCGGCGCGGACACCGCCCTTCTGGCCGGCGGAGGCGTCCTGCTGCTGGGCGGGATCGGTGTCGGCGCCATTGCCGTCCGACGCAGGAATGGCGCGAGCGCGTAATACCGCAGCCTTTCTCGCGAAGGCTGACTCCGACAATTCTAAGGGGACGGGAAGGGCGATGGGGAGAAAGGGCGGCCGGTGGGGCCCGGGGGCGGCGGCAGCGGTCCTGACGGCCGCCGGTCTCGTCCTGGTCGTCCTCGGGCTGGGCGGGCGGGCCGGTCCGCCCAGCCCGCCCGCGTGGGCCGCGACCCCGCGGGCGGTCGACCCGCACCGGCCCGTGCTGGACCGCGCCCAGCCCGTCCGGGGGTCCCACGATCGGGAGAGCACACGTCAGAACTACAGACACCCGGGATGTCAT
>NZ_JBEUPA010000196.1:0-13541 GCF_040492065.1 Actinomadura sp. NPDC000929
CGGCGCCGAACGCCTTCAGCCGGTCCTCGTCCGCGCCGCCGGGCAGCCCGGTCAGCACCGGGACCCGGGTCCCCGACCGGCGGCCGACCAGGTGGCCGAGCGCCGCCCAGGCGACGTCCGTCTCGAACGTCCCGGCGGGCACCCCCGAGCAGTCGAACAGGTCCTGACCGGCGCGGTTCTCGTCCAGGTGCAGGCCCACGAGCGGGGCGAAGCCCGTGACGGCGGCGCAGATGTCGGCGAAGTCGCCGTAGCGGTCGGTACGGGCCCCGAGGACCGAGTTGGCGAACACGATGGCGTTCGACTCCGCCCACGCCACGTGCCGGCCGTACGCCGGCCGCTCCGGGAGCTGGTACGGGGCGCAGGTCCACGTGGGCTCCGCGCCGAGGGCGACGTAGCCGTCCATCAGCCGCCGGGCGTCCGCCCGCTCGCCGGGTTCGCCGCGCACCACGCCCGGGTGCAGCAGGTCCAGCGAGCCGACGTTGAGCGTCGCCCGGACGGCGGTCCGCGCGCCCCCGGCGATCAGCCGTTCGACCAGGTCGATCCCCACCTGCCCGTGGAAGAGGCAGCCGTCGACGTGCGCCGAGTCGATCGGGATCAGCCGGTCGGCGCCGAGCGCGCGGGCGAGCCGGACGATCACCCGCATGGCCAGCGCGGCGCCGTCGCCGCGGTCGCCCGCGAGCATCGCCCGCTGCTCGCCCGTCAGCGCCGGATCGCGGATCGCGCGCGTCATGATGCCTCACCCACCCGCGCGCTCTCGCCCGCCCGTGCGCCCACGCCCGCCTCCGCGCTCTCGTGGACGATCCGGCCGTCCTTGACGACCAGCCGGATCCGCGCCAGCGCGCCGATGTCGGCGGCGGGATCGCCCTCGACCAGCACCAGGTCGGCGAGCTTGCCCACGTCCACCGTGCCGGTGTCGTGCAGGACGTCCATGTTCTCCGCGGCGTTGCGGGTGGCCGCGCGGATCACCTCGGGCGGGGTCAGCCCGTACCGGACCATGAGCTCCAGCTCGCGGACCAGGTCCGTGTGCGGGTTGTACGGGGTGCCCGCGTCGGTGCCGGCCGCGATCTTCAGGCCGGAGCGGACCGCGGCGACGAAGCTCTCGCGGTGCCGTTCCGCCTCGCGGGCGGCCTTCTCGTGCACCCAGGGCGGCATGCCCGCGCCGGTCCCGGCCGTCACGATCGAGGCCACCGCGAGCAGCGTCGGCACGAGGTAGACGCCCCGCGCGACGGCGAGTTCGAGCGCCTCGTCGTCGAGCCGGATGCCGTGCTCGATCGAGTCGACGCCCGCGCGCAGGGCGTTCTTGATCCCCTGGTTGCCGATGGCGTGCACGGTGATCTTCCGCCCCGCGTTGTGCGCCTCCTGCGCCGCGACCGCCAGCTCCTCCTGGACCAGAGCGGTGTTCCCGGGATCCACCCCCGAGGTCAGGACGCCGCCGGTCGCCATCGCCTTGATGAAGTGGGCGCCCGCCTTGAGCTCGGCGCGGGTCGCCGCCCGGACGCCGTCCACCCCGTCGGCCTCGCGCCCGATGAAGTGGCCGTGCCCGCCGGTCATCGTGATCACCCGCCCGGCGGCCCTGACGCGCGGCCCGGGGATCAGGCCGTCGTCGATCCCCTTGGCGACCTCGATCACGACCCCGTCGGCGGCGCCGCAGTCGCGGACGCCGGTCACCCCGGTCCGCAGGGTGAGCGCGGCCGTCGTCGCGCTCTTCAGCGCGGCGAGCGGCAGGGAGTCGGACTCGATCTGCCGGGTGAAGTCCGGCCCGGCGTCGGCGGACAGGTGGACGTGCGAGTTGATCAGCCCCGGCAGCAGGCTGTGGCCGGCGCCGTGGACGATCGCGTGCGCCGGGAACGACGGCGCGGACTCCGCCGGGCCGACCCACGCGATCCGCCTGCGGTCGACGACCACGGCGAGGCCGGGGCGGCCGGGCCCGCCGTGCCCGTCGATCAGGTTCACGTCCCGGATCAGGAAGGCCGCCGGGCCCGCGGGCAGGCGCTCACTCACCGCTACCGTCCTCGGCGGGGTCCTGCGAGGCACGGTTCTGCGTGGCCGGCCCGATGGGGTAGTGGCAAGCCGTCCTGCGCGCGTGCGGTGCGACGTCCCGGAGGACCGGCGGCTCCACCGCGCAGCGGCCGCGGTCCCCGTTGGTCCGCGGCCCGTACCGGCAGCGCGGGTGGAACACGCAGCCGGACGGCGGATTCGCCGGGTCGGCGACGTCCTCGCTCGTGAGCCCGCCGGCCGGCGCCAGCAGCGACCGGCCGCTCGGATCGGGACGGCTGTCGCGCAGCAGTTCGGTGTAGGGGTGGCCCGGGCGGGACAGGACGTCGGTCGCCCCCTGCTCGACCAGTGTGCCGAGGTACAGCACGCTCAGGTCGGTGCACATGTACTGCGCGACCGCCAGGTCGTGGGTGATGAAGACGTAGGTCAGCCCCAGCCGTCTCTGCAGGTCGAGCAGCAGCTCCAGGATCTCGGCCTGCACCGAGGTGTCGAGTGAGGAGGTCACCTCGTCGGCGATCACCACCCGGGGCTCGGCGGCCAGGGCGCGCGCGATGACGATGCGCTGGCGCTGGCCGCCGGAGAACTCGTGCGGCAGCCGCCGCGCGGCGGAGGCGTCGAGCGCGACCGACTCCAGCAGCTCGGCGATGCGCTCCCGGTGCCTGCCGGTGCGCAGCCGCCCGCGCGGGTCGATCGCCTCGGCCAGCGCCCGTCCGACGGACATGCGGGGATCCAGCGAGGAGTACGGGTCCTGCGGGACCAGCTGGATCCGGCGGCGGGCCGCGAAGCGCTCCCCGCGCGGCAGCCGGTGGACGTCCGCCCCGTCGAGGCGGACCACGCCGCGCGCCGGGGCGAGCTGCCCCACCAGCACCCGGGCCAGCGTCGACTTGCCGGAGCCGGACTCGCCCACGACCCCCATCGTGCGGCCGCGGGCGATCGCGACGCTCACGTCGTGCAGGACGTTGCGGGAGCGCGCGCCGTAACCGGCCGAGACCCCCTCGGCGCTCAGCACGGTGTCGCCCGGTTCGTCGGTGTGGGTCATGTCCGGACCTCCGGGGTCGGTGTCTCGGCGTGGCAGGCGACCGCGTTGCCCGAGGGCTCGGCGACCAGCGCGGGAACGACCTCGGCGCAGACGGGCGTGGCCAGCGGGCACCGGGGCGCGAAGGCGCAGCCCGCGCCCCGGGCCTCGGCGGACGGGGCGCGTCCGGGAAGCGGCACGAGCCGGGCGCCGTCCAGGTCCGTCGCCGCGTCGGGCGAGGCGGCCAGGAGGGCGCGGGTGTAGGGGTGCCGTACGTCGCGCCGGCGGAGGTCCTCCACCGACACCTCCTCCACGACGCGCCCGGCGTACATCACGCAGACCCGGTCGCAGAGCGCGGACACCACGCCGATGTCGTGCGAGATGAGCAGGATCGCCGTGCCGTGCGCGAGGTTGATCTGCTTCAGCAGGCGCAGCACGTCGGCCTGCACGGTGACGTCCAGCGCGGTGGTCGGCTCGTCGGCGATGATCAGTTTCGGCTCGTGCATGATCGCCGCGGCGATCATCGCGCGCTGCCGCATGCCGCCGGAGAGCTCGTGCGGATACTGGCGCATCCGCAGCTCGGGCGAGGACACCCGCGTCTCGGTCAGCCGGGCGACCGCGAGCGCGTCCGCCTGCCGCCGGGACGTCTTCGTGTGCGCCCGGAGGACCTCGGTGAGCTGGGTGCCGATCCGCAGCGCGGGGTTGAAGCTGCTCGACGGGTCCTGGAAGACGATCCCGACTTCGGTGGCCAGCCGGGCGGGCGGGGCCTTCGCGGGGTCGGCCAGATCGATGCCGCCGACGTCGAGGCGCTCCGCCGACCAGTCCAGCTCGCGGGGGAGGAGCCGCGCGAGCGCGAGCGCGGTCAGGCTCTTGCCGGAGCCGGACTCGCCGACGATGCCGACGATCTCTCCGGCGCCGACGGTCAGCGAGACCTCGTGGATCAGCTCCCGGCCGTCGGGCCGGCGGACCGACAGGCCCTGGACGGACGCCGCCGCGGCGCGTTCCGGCCCGGCGCCGCCGGACGGCGCCCGGCCCGCCGGTGCTCGGCGCGGCGGTGCGGGGGCGGGCGCGGTCCGCCGCGGCGGTGGCGCCCCGCGCGGATCCAGGTGCCGGACGAGCCCGTCGCCCACGAGGCCGGCGGCGAGTCCGGTGACCAGGATCGCCAGGGCGGGACCGAGCGCCTCGCCCGGATTGTCGTAGATGTTGCGCAGCCCGCTCGCCAGCAGGCTGCCCCAGTCGTACGCCGGCGGCTGGACGCTCAGCCCGAGGAAGCTGAGCCCGGAGACCGTCAGCACGCTGGTCGCGAACCCCACCGAGACGAGCACGAGCAGGGGCGCGGCGATGTTCGGCACCACGTGCCGGGTCAGGGCGCGGACCCGGCCGACGCCCAGCAGGCGCGCGACCGCGACGTAGTCCCGCTGGTTCACCGACAGCGCGAGCCGGTTCGTCAGCCGCGCGAACTGCGGGCAGAACGCCAGGCCGAGCGCGCCGACCACGGAGGCGCGCCCCGGCGAGAGGATCGCGGTGAACGTCAGCGCGATGATGATCGGCGGGAACGACAGCAGCAGGTCGATGACCCGGTCGCCCACCGCGCGGACGGCCGTTCCGGCGGCCGCGATCCCCGCCCCGAGCAGCGTGCCGAGCACCGCGGCGATCGCGGTGGCGGCGGTCGCCATCTCGACCGTCAGCCGCGTCGCGACGACGGTCCGCCAGAACACGTCGCGCCCCAGCGCGTCGGTGCCCAGCCAGTGCGCGCCGGAGGGACCCTGGCGGATGTCGGCGGTCAGCGCGTCGGCGCGTCCCTGCCACAGCATCGGCGCGACGACGGCGACCACCAGGATCAGGGCGGCCAGGACGAGGCCGGCGACGAGCGGCGCCGACAGCCGGTTGCGTCTCATGAGCGTGTCCTCGTCAGCACTCGCGGATCGAGCAGGCCCAGCGCGACGTCGACGATCAGGTTGATCAGGACGGCGACCAGCCCGAGGACGAGGATGATCCCCTGGACCTCCGGATAGTCGCGCTTGACGATCGCGCGGACGATCTCCGAGCCGATGCCGGGCATGTTGAAGACGTTCTCGGCGACGACCGTCCCGCCGAGCAGCGCGACGAGGATGAGGCCGCCGAGCGTCAGCGTGCTGGTCACGACGTTGGGGACCACATGCCGCAGCAGCAGTCGCGTGTTCGTCAGCCGCTTGCTCATCGCCATCGTGATGTAGTCCTGGGACAGCACCGTCGCGGTCTCGTTGCGCACCAGACGGGTGAGCACCGCGGCCGGCGCGATGGCGATGGACAGGGCGGGCAGGATCATCGAGGTGAACCCCGCGCCGCCCTGCACGGGCAGCCAGCGCAGGGTCAGCGCGAACACGAAGACCAGCAGGGTCCCGGCGACGTACTCCGGCATGGCGCCGAGGACCGAGGCGCCGACGCCGAACGACGACGTCGCGGCGCGGGCGCGTCCGCGCTGCTGCGCGACCCCGACGGCGGTGCCGAGCGGTATCGCCACGGCCAGCACGACGACCAGCGCGCTCGTCGCCAGCGCGATCGTGAGCGGCAGCCGCTGGGCGAGCATCGCCGACACCGGCTGGCCGGTGGTGAAGGAGGCGCCGAGGTCGCCGTGCGCCAGCCCGCCGAGGTAGGAGCCGAACTGCCGCCACCAGGGCTCGGTCAGCCCGAGCCGCTCGCGGACCTGCCGCACCTCCTCCTCGCCGGCGGTCAGCCCGACGATCTGCCGGGCCGGATCGCCCGGCACCCAGCGAACGATCATGAAGGTCACGACGACGAGGAAGGCGAGCACGGCGGCGACGCCGCCGAGACGCCGGGCGAGGTAGCCGGTCCACGAGGAACCGGCCACCCGCCGGGCGAGACCACGGCTCGCCACCGACGCGCCGGCGGCGGTCGGCACCATCAGCCGCCCGCCTTGGCGACGCGGATCGAGGCCGGCACCGCGAACCCGTTGACGACGCTGCCGCTCGTGCCGCCCGCGAACAGGACGTGCACCGGCGCGGTGGCCAGCGGCAGGACGTCGACGTTGCGCAGCAGCGACTGCTGGAAGGTCGTCAGCGCGGCGCACTTCTCCTCGGCCGAGCCGGTCGCGGCCCGGTCGTAGGCCCGCGCCGCCTCCGGGTTGTTCGTCGCGCCGATGTTGAGGCCCTTCGGCGGCGCGTCGTGCACGAAGAACTGCCCGACGGGCAGGAAGCTCGACAGCCGGTTGCCGTACACGAAGATCGTGACGTCCCAGTCGTTCTTGCCGCTGAACAGGTCGGACACCCACGCCTGGTTGTCCATCGTGCGGACCGTCGCGGAGGCGCCGGCGGCCTGCAGCGCGGACATGACCTGGTCGTTGGCCGCGCCGCCGGCCAGGATGTTGGTGCCGATGACCTGGAGCTTCACGCCCTTGAGGGCCTTGGCCGCAGCGGCCGCGTCGTACTTGGGGACCAGGGCGTTCGAGCCGCTGTCGAAGCACTCGTAGGTGGGGCGGCCGACGCTGGAGATCAGCGTGCCGGAGCCGAAGCTCTGCACCTTGTTCAGAACGGAACGATCCAAGGCCTGGGCGATCGCGAGCCGGACGTCGCGCTCGGCGGTCGGATGGCCGGCGGTCTCGTTGAAGACGAGCATCGTGTCGGACTGCGGCGACGTGCGGACGGTGATCCCGCCGGTCGACTTGAACCGGTCCCACGCGTTGGAGGTGAACGAGGGGATCTGGAGCTCGCCGGTGGAGGTCAGGTTGGCCCGGGTGTTCTCGTCGTCCACGACCTTGAGCACCAGCTTCTTCGGCGGCTCGCCCGCCGTCTGGCCGGCGTACGCCGGGCCCCACGTGTACTGCGGCCGCCGGGTCAGCGTGTAGCTGGAGCCGGTGACCTGCGACTCGGAGACGAAGGCGCCCGTGCCGGCGGACTTCGTCCGCAGGCTCGACGGGTCCTTCATGCCGGACGGGCAGACGATGCCGGCGAACGGCCCCGTCATCCCGGGCACCAGGTCCGACCACGCCTTCGCCAGCGTGATCGTCACCGAGTCCGCGGTCGACGTCGCCTTCGCCGAGTTGCCCGGGCCGATCGCCTGGCGCACGAGCGGCGCCTTGGTCGCCGGATCGAAGAGCCGGTTCAGCGACGCCGCCACCATCGCGCCGGTCAGCGCCGTGCCGTCCGAGCAGGTGACGCCGCTCCGGAGGTGGAAGGTGGCGGTCTTCGGGGTGGACTTCCAGGTGTCCGACAGCCCGGGGACGAGCTTCCCGGACGGGTCGAAGGCGACCAGCGTGTCGTACAGCGCGGCGAGGGCGACGGAGTCCTGGAACGTGCTCGCCTGGGTCGGGTCGTAGCTGCTGACCGGGCCGTCGAGGGTCATGGAGACGACGCCGTTCGTGACGTTCGGCGGCGCCTTGGCGGCGGAGTCCGAGGCTCCGCCGCAACCGGCGGCGAGGGCCGCGCTGACGGAGACACTCGCGACGACTGCCCGATGCCCCATTCGAATTCTCATGGTGGTCCTTCGGTGATGTGCCGGATGGGAGGTGCGGTGCCCCGGGAGCCGGGCGCCTGGCCGTGTTCATCAAAGTGAACTTGTGTCGGCCATGGTGACGATCCGGCTATCCGATGTCAATATGTTGAACGCACGAATCAGGCGCAGCCGGAACGGCTGCGCCTGGGTGTTCCGTCTGTCAGAACGACGGTGGGGTCATCGCGCCGACGAGCACGGCGTTGCGGTCGGTGGCGTTGCGGTACCAGTGCGACAGGCCGGAGTCGTAGGTGATCGAGTCGCCCTCGTAGAGCGTGTGGACGGTGCCCGCGATGGACACCATCAGCTCGCCCTCGGTGATCAGGATGCACTCCTCGCCGGGGTGCTCGAACGGCGCGCTCTCGTTGCTCCACCCGGCGGCGACCTGCGCCTTGATCATGCCGAGCCGTCCGTTCATGTGCGGCGTGATCAGGGTGTACTCGAGGTTCTCGTCGGCCAGCAGCAGACGCCGGTGGGTGCCCGCGCGGACCAGGGCGCCGGCCTCGGTGTCGGCGAGGAAGAACCGGCCGACCGGCACGTCGAGCGCCTGCGACAGCTTCACGAGCGTCGTGAAGGAGGGGTTTCCCTGGCCGCGCTCGATCTGGCTCAGCAGGCCGGGGCTCAGGTCGGAGGCCTGGGCGAGGGCGGCGATGCTGAGGCCGGCGGTGCGGCGCAGCTCGCGCACGAGGTTGCCCACGACCGCCATGGACGGCGTCGGCGGCGTCGGGTCGCCCGGTCTACCGGCCTCTGTCGGCCTTGCGCTGCGCGGCATGGTGACAGCCTGCCCGACCCGGGCAGGTGGCGTCAATATATTGAACAGCGCGAAGCGTCGGCGTCGGGAACGACCTCGTCCTTGACGCCCTTCTCGACGTAAGTATAGCTTACGCCCCCTAAGTGACAGTAACGATGTGGTGAACCGCCACGACGACCGAGGGGGCGCTGACCAGCGTGTTCGAAACCTCCCTGAGCGGTCTGCTCACCGGCCGGGTCGCCCTGGTCACCGGTGCGGCCGGCGCGCTCGGCGAATCGATCTGCCGCGCCCTCACCCGGGCGGGCGCCGAGGTCGTCGGCGTCGACCTGGCCGAGGGCGGCGCCTGCGACTTCGTCGCGGACGTGGCGACGGCCGAGGGCAACCGGCTCATGGTCGCCGAGGCCCTGCGCCGCCACGGGCGCCTCGACGTGCTGGTCCTCAACGCCGGGGTGCAGTTCGTCGCGCCGATCCCCGAGTTCCCCGAGGAGCAGTGGGACCGGCTCATGGACGTGATGGTCAAGGGCCCGTTCCTGGCCATGAAGGCCGCCTGGGCGGAGCTGACCGGCCGCCCGGCGTCGCGCGTCCTGATCACCTCCTCCGTCTCCGGCCTGGTGGCCGAGCCGTTCAAGGCCGCCTACGTCTCGGCCAAGCACGCGGTCAACGGCCTCACCAAGGTCGCCGCGCTGGAGGGGGCGCCGCACGGACTGACCGTCAACGCGGTCGCCCCCGGCTGGATGTCGACGCCGATGGTCGAGCGCCAGCTGCCGGAGCAGATGGCGCTGCGCGGCCTCACCCGGGAGCAGGTGCTGGAGCTGCTGCTCGACCGCCAGCCCGTCAAACGCCTGATCGGCACGGACGAGGTCGCCGCCCTCTTCGCGTTCCTCGCCAGTGATCTTTCCTCCGCGGTGACCGGCGTCTGCCTACCGGCGGACCTCGGCACGCTCGCGTCCTGAAGTACCCACCGTTACCGAAGGGATCAGCCATGTTGCGCGACAAGTACGAGCCGTGCGTCCTCACCGCCGCCGTGACCGGCGGCGACGTCCTCCCGAGCCAGAGCCCGCACATCCCGTGCGGCGCGGAGGCCATCATCGAGGAGGCCGTCGCCGCCGCCGAGGCGGGCGCCACGTGCGTCCACCTGCACGCCCGCGAGCCCGACGGCCGCCCCTCCGGCGACCCCGGCCTGTTCCGCGAGATCGTGGCCGGCGTCCGCGAGCGGTCCGACGCCGTCATCAACATCAGCACCGGCGGCACCCCGGGGATGCCCGAGGAGCAGCGCCTGGCCGGCATCCGCGCCTGCCGGCCGGAGATCGGCACCCTGAACCTCGGGACGATGAACTACGAGGGCTTCCCGGACAGGGCGCGCTGGCCGAAGGTGCGGCACGCCTGGGAGCAGGAGGTCCTGGACAAGTCCGGCGAGGGCGTGTTCACCAACACGCTCGGCACCATCCGCCGCTTCGCCGCCGAGTTCCGCGACCTGGGCGTGACGCCGGAGCTGGAGGCCTACGACCTCGGGCACCTGTCCATGATCCGCTTCCTGCTCGACGAGGGCACCCTCGAGGGGCCCGTGCGGATCCAGCTCGTGCTGGGCGTGCTCGGCGGCGCCGGCAACGCCCTCGACGACTTCTTCATGCTGTCCCAGGCGGCCGCCCGTATCCTCGGACCCGACGCTGCGAGCCTCAGCGTGGCCGCGACCGGTTTCCCGGGCGAGTTCCGCCATGTCGCGACCGCGCTGTCGTGGGGCGCCGACTGCCGCGTGGGCCTGGAGGACAACATCCGGGTCCGCCGCGACCGGCAGGCGGAGAGCAACGCGGAACTCGTCCACGTCGCCACCGGCCTCGCCGATCTGCTGGCCAGGCCGATCGCGACGCCCGACGCGCTGCGCAGCGAGCTCGGACCCTGGTACAAGGCCTCATAGAGGAGTGGAAGCGCATTGGCTGCTCGACCGCCGGCACATCACCAGAGCGGCAACAAGCGCCCCGGCCACTTCGGCGGTCCGCCCGCCGAGGGGGCCCGCGGCGACGAGGCGCCGGACGGTGACGCCGACGCCGTCAAGACGCTGCTCGGCCGCAACATCAACAGTTTGCGGACCCAGCGCGGAATGGCGGTCCGCGACCTGGCCGAGCAGGCCGGCGTGTCGGCGGCGTTCATCTCGCAGGTCGAGCACGGAACGGCGTCGCCCTCGGTGCCGACCCTGGTCCGCATCGCCCAGGCGCTGCGGGCCCACATCGGCGACCTGTTCCAGGCGACGCTGTCGCGCAGCCAGATCGTCCGGCACGACGAACGCGCCGCGTACGAGTACCCGGACCGCGGCATCACCGAGGCCCAGGTCAGTTCGGACGCCAGCGGATGCCTGGAAGTGCTGTGGGTGAAGCTCGAACCCGGCGGCGGGACCGGCCCGGAGCTGTTCGCCCACGGCGCGGACACCGAGTTCGTGTTCGTCCTCAAGGGGCAGGTCGCCATCACCGTCGGGTCGGAGACCCACCGCCTGTCCGCCGGGGACAGCCTCACCTTCCCCGGCAAGGATGTCCACGGCAGCCAGAACCTGTCCCGCGGTTCGTCGGAACTGCTCTGGGTGCAGACGCCCGCCTCGTACTAGAAGAGGTCTCGGCGCGCACCCTTCACCCTGTCCCTACGGTCGTCGGGAAACGCCAGTGAACCTCTCCGAGAAGCCGACCGGCTTCGTCTCCATGCCGCAGGGCTCCGTCGCGTACTGGCGCGCCGGCACCCCCGGCCGGACCCCGATCGTGTGCCTGCACGGCGGGCCCGGCCTGCCGCACTCCTACCTGGCGCCGCTCGCCCGGCTGGGCGCCGACCGGGAAGTCGTCTTCTACGACCAGGCGGGCTGCGGGGAGTCCGGCCGGCGGCCGCCGGGGCCGTCGTGGACGATCCCGTACTTCGTCGAGGAGCTTCGGGCGGTCGTTGCGGCCCTGGGCCTGGAGGAGTTCCACCTCTTCGGCAACTCCTGGGGCGGATGGCTCGCCCTGGAGTACGCGCTCGGCGACCCGCCCGTGCCGCCGGTTTCTCTCCTGCTCAACAGCTCTCCGCCGAGCGTGGCGAGCTGGATCGGCGGGGTGCGCGCGCTGCGCGCCCGGCTTCCCGAGGACGTGGTCCGGACGCTCGACGAGCACGAGCGGGCCGGCACGGTCCGTTCGCGCGAGTACCGGGACGCCCTCGCCGTCTTCAACCGCCGGCACATGTGCCGGACGCGGCCGTGGCCCGCACCGCTCAAGGACGCGCTCGGCGGCTTCGGCGACGAGGTGTACGCGGCCCTGTGGGGGACGAGCGAGTTCGGCCCGGTCACCGGCGCGCTCGCGGACTGGGACGTCACACCGCGCCTGCCGCGGATACGCGTGCCCACCCTCGTCACCTGCGGGCGCCACGACGAAGCCGCACCGGAGCACATGGCCGTGCTGGCGGACGGCATCGCGGGCGCCAGGTTCCGGGTCTTCGACGACAGCTCGCACATGGCGTTCCTCGAAGAGCCGGACGCCTTCATCGCCGAGACCTCGGCGTTCCTGACCGACGTCGAGGCGCGGCGCCGGTGAACCCTCTCTCGACAAGGACGGGACGATGAGCGAAACCAAGGTCGGCCGGATCGGCCCCAAACCGACGGCGCGAAGCCGGGAGGCGGTGTGCTCCAGCGCGCACCCGCTGGTGACCGACGCGATGCTCGACATCCTGCGCGAGGGCGGCAACGCCATCGACGCGGCCATCGTCGGAAGCCTGCTCAACGCGACGATCCAGCAGGACATGACCGGCCACGCGGGAACGGTCACGATGCTGTTCTGGAACGCCGAGCAGGGCCGGTGCCACGAGCTCAACAGCATGGGCACGATCGTGCCCGGGCTCGCGCCGTTCCGCCCGGTCGCCATCTCGTCGGGGCCGTACACCGCGATCCCGGAGGGCCCCTGCGCGGTCATCCCCGGCTTCATGCCGGGGCTCAAGGCGATGCACGAGCGGTTCGGGTCGCGGCCGTGGGACCGGCTGTGCGCGCCGTCGATCCACTGGGCCGAGGAGGGCCACGAGGTCGACTCCTTCGAACACCTGGTCCTCGGCCACAGCGCCGAGCTGTACATGAACACCGCGTCCGGGCGGCGCCACTTCACCCCCGACGGGCACCTTCCGCAGGCCGGGCAGCGGTGGCCGAAGCCGGAGCTGGCCCGGACGCTGACGAAGCTGGCCGCCGAGGGGCCGGACCTGTTCATCGACGGTGAGTGGGCGCGGCTGTTCGTCGAGCGGGCGAACGAGGTCGGCTGGCCGATCGAGATGCGGCACATGCGCCAGGACGAGCCCCGGTGGGGAGACGGCCTGCGCTACCGGCACGGCGGCGTCGAGGTCGTCCAGCAGGCGCCGCCGGAGCGCCAGGCCGTCATGTCGGCGATGGTCCTCGGCATCCTGCACGAGCTGGGCGTCGCCGAGCTCGGGCACTACGCCGAGTCGCCCGAGTCGCTGTACTACATGGCGCACGCGCTGCGCCGCGCCGCGTACGAGACCGGGTTCATCAACGACCCGGAGGTCTTCGAGGACCCGAGCAGCGTGCTGATGTCGCGGGAGTACCACCGCGCGCTCGCCGCCGTTCTCCGGATGAGCCGCACCAAAGTGGACCTCACCGAGCACGTCCGGCTCACCTCGACGCCGGGCGCGCTGGGCGAGGCGACCGGCCGGTCGGGCGAGTCCGTCGGCAGCTGCGAGCTGAGCGTCGTCGACGCCCAGGGCAACTGGGTCCAGCTCGTCAACACGGTGCAGGGCGGAGGCGTCCCGGGCCAGGTCATCGGCGGCGTCCCGATGATCGGCAGCACCATGACGAGCAGCCTGACCGCCATGCTCGGCGGCTGGCTGACCGGCGGCGGGCGGATCCGCTCGGTCATCGGCAACACGCTGCTCCTGCGGGACGGCCGCCCGTGGCTCGCCCTCGGCACGCCCGGTATCCCGCACATCACGGTGCCGCAGGTCATGACGAGCATCCTCGAACACGGCCTGGACCCGTACGCGGCCGACGACGCGCCCCGCATGCTGCCGCTCGCCGACGACTACTCCGTGACGGTCGAGAGCCGCCTGCCCGCCGAGGTCGTCGCGGAGGTCGCCCGCATGGGGATCCTCGTCCGCCCGATGGCGCCGTACCAGTACCAGATGGGCAGCTTCCACATGACCTGGCGCGACGACACCGGGACGCTCCACGCGTCCGCCGGCCCCCGCCGCGCCGGCCAGGCCGCAGGCCTCTGACCGGCACGGCCGCAGGCCTCTGACCGGCACGCGCACGCCTGGCGCGGTCCCACCGCACCAGGCGTGCGC
>NZ_JBEUPA010000197.1:0-13133 GCF_040492065.1 Actinomadura sp. NPDC000929
CGCCACCGCCTGCGCACCCCCACCGGCCTGGACGGCGACCCCATCCCCGTCGACCTCGCCGCCAACGCCGCCAGCCTCGGCGCCGACGTCATCCGGGCGGCCACGACCGCCGACCTGCGGGACGCGCTCCAGCAGGCGCGCAAGTCCCCGAGGACGACGGTCATCCACATTGAGACGGACCCCTTGGCGGACACCCCCGACAGTGAGGCATGGTGGGACGTCCCGGTCGCGGAGGTGTCGGCGCTGGACTCCACCCGGGAGGCCCGCGCCCGATATGAAAGGGATAGGCGTACGCGCCGTCATCATCTGTGATCAACTCCTCAGACCGACCATTCGGGGAGAAACGGAGAACAGCCGATGAGAGGCGTTTTCGCGCGTGGGACGTCCAGGGGCCTGGCGGTGCTGGCCGCCGCGGGGCTGCTGGCGCTGAGCGCCTGCAGCAGCTCGGGCGGCAAGAAGTCCGAGGAGACCCCGGAGGGCGCCGGCCCCCGGTTGAAGATCGCGATGGTCACGCACTCCGGCGCGGGCGACACCTTCTGGGACATCGTCCAGAAGGGGGCGAAGGCCGCCGCCGCCAAGGACAACGTCGAGTTCCTCTACTCCGCCGACCCGGACGGCGGCAAGCAGGCCCAGCTCGTCCAGGCCGCGCTCGACAAGAAGGTCGACGGCATCATCGTCACCCTCGCCAAGCCGGACGCGATGAAGGACGTGCTGGCCCGCGCCGCCGCCGCGAAGGTGCCGGTCGTGTCGATCAACTCCGGCGCCGAGGAGTCGGCGAAGCTCGGCGCGGTCGCGCACTTCGGGCAGGACGAGTCGATCGCCGGTGAGGCGGCCGGCACGGAGCTGGGGAAGCTCGGCGCCAAGAAGGCGCTGTGCGTCGTCCACGAGCAGGGCAACGTCGGCCTGGAGGACCGCTGCGCCGGCGCGAAGAAGACGTTCGGCGGAGACCTGCAGAACCTGTTCGTCCAGGGCACCAACATGCCGGAGGTGAAGTCCTCCATCACGGCCAAGCTCCAGGCCGACAAGAGCATCGACGGGATCCTCACCCTCGGCGCCCCGTTCGCCGCGACCGCCGTCGACGCGGTCAAGGAGACCGGGAGCAAGGCCAAGGTCGGCACGTTCGACCTGAACAAGGACCTCATCGCCTCGATCAACTCCGGCGCGATCGAGTTCGCCGTCGACCAGCAGCCCTACCTGCAGGGCTACGGGGCCGTCGACGAGCTGTGGCTGCTGAAGAACAACGGCAACGTGCTCGGCGGCGGACGGCCCGTGCTGACCGGGCCCGCGATCGTGACCAAGCAGAACGCGGCGCAGCTGGAGGCGTTCGCGAACCGGGGGACGCGATGACCCAGGCGGTGGCCGGGCCGCCGGCGGCCCGCCCCGACGAGCGCCTGGCCCGGCGGTCGCCCGTGCGGCGGCTGCTGGGCCGCCCGGAGCTCGGCGCGCTGCTCGGCGCGGTGGCGCTGTTCGCGTTCTTCTCGATCGTCGCGGACGCCTTCCTGCGCGCCGGCTCGTTCTCCACCGTCCTGTACGCGGCCTCGACGTTCGGGATCATGGCGGTCGGGGTGTCGCTGCTGATGATCGGCGGCGAGTTCGACCTGTCCGCCGGGGTGATGGTGACGTCCTCGGCGCTGATCGCCGCGCTGACCGCCTACCAGTTCACGCTGAACGTGTGGGCGGGCGTGGTGATCTCGCTGGTGCTGACGCTGGCGCTCGGCATGGTGAACGGCGTCCTGTACGTCCGGACGCGGCTGCCGAGCTTCATCATCACGCTCGCCACGTTCTTCATGCTCGCGGGCCTGAACCTCGGCGTGACGAAGGCGCTCACCGGCAACGTCGCGAGCGACTCCGTCCGCGACATGGACGGCTTCGCCTCCGCCCGCGCGGTCTTCGCCTCCGACGTGGACGTGCTCGGCGTCAACGTCAAGGTGACCGTGTTCTGGTGGCTGGCGTTCACGGCGATCGCCACCTGGCTCCTGCTGCGCACCCGCCTCGGCAACTGGATCTTCGCGGTGGGCGGGGCCGCCGGCAGCGCCCGCGCGGTCGGCGTCCCCGTCGACCGGGTGAAGATCGGCCTGTTCATGGGCGTGGCGTTCTGCGCGTGGTTCTCCGGGATGCACCTGGTGTTCGCGTTCGCGACCGTCCAGTCCGGGGAGGGCGTCGGCAACGAGTTCCTCTACATCATCTGCGCGGTCATCGGCGGGTGCCTGCTCACCGGCGGCTACGGGTCGGCGGTCGGCGCGGCGATCGGGGCGTTCATCTTCGGCATGACGAACAAGGGCATCGTGTACGCCGAGTGGAACCCCGACTGGTTCCGGTTCTTCCTCGGCGCGATGCTGCTGGTCGCCACCGTGGTCAACCTGGTGGTGCGGCGCAGAGTGGAGCGGACGCCATGACGGACGCGAAGGGGGCGCCGCTCATCAGTCTCAGCGGCGTCGGCAAGAACTACGGCAACGTCATCGCGCTGCGCGACGTGGACCTGGAGGCCTCCGCGGGCGAGGTCACCTGCGTCCTCGGCGACAACGGGGCCGGCAAGTCCACGCTCATCAAGATCGTCGCCGGGCTGCACCGCCACGACACCGGCACCTACGAGGTGCGGGGCGAGGAGGTGAGCTTCGGATCGCCCCGCGACGCGCTCGACCGCGGCATCGCGACCGTCTACCAGGACCTCGCGGTCGTCCCGCTCATGCCGGTCTGGCGCAACTTCTTCCTCGGCTCGGAGAAGCGGGGCCGCTTCGGAGCGATGGACGTCAGGTCGATGCGCGAGACCACCCAGCGGGAGATGGCCGCGATGGGCATCGACCTGCGCGACGTCGACCAGCCCATCGGGACCCTGTCGGGCGGCGAGCGGCAGTGCGTGGCCATCGCCCGCGCCGTGCACTTCGGGGCCGAGGCGCTCGTCCTGGACGAGCCCACCGCCGCCCTCGGCGTCAAGCAGGCCGGGGTGGTGCTGCGCTACATCGTCCAGGCGCGGGAGCGGGGCCTCGCGGTCGTCTTCATCACCCACAACCCGCACCACGCCTACCCGGTCGGCGACCGCTTCCTGATCCTCAACCGCGGGCGCGGCATCGGGTACCACACCAAGGAGGAGATCACCCGCGAGGAGCTCACCGGCCTCATGGCGGGCGGGGGCGAGCTGGAGGAGCTCGCCCACGAACTCGACGCGGCGGGCTCGTCCGCCGCCGCCGCGCGGATGGCGAAGGAGGCCGAGAGCCTGGGCCTCACCCGCGACTGACGGCCCCCCCGGGCCGCTCAGGCGGCCCGGGGCGGTCCTCGCCCGGGGCCCGGGCGAGGACCGGTCCGGCGCGGGCGCGCGCTCTCCAGACCGAGACCGCGAAACCGTGGCGGATCACGCAGCGCAATGCCACACTCACAGAGCCGTGAAGACCAATCTCCCCGCCGAGCCCAACGCCTTCGTCGGCCGCGAACGCGACGCCGCCGACCTCGGCAGGCTGCTGGAGGGCATGCGGGCCGTCACCCTGTGCGGGGCGGGCGGGATCGGCAAGACGCGGCTCGCGCTGCACGTCGCGCACGCGGTCCTCGACGCGTCCCCGGCGGCCGGCGCGCACGACGGGGGCGTCTGGTTCGTGGAACTGGCCGACGTGCGCCCGGACGGGACGACCGAGCCCGTCGCGCGGCGCGTCGCCGCGGCCCTCGACGTGGCCGAGGAGGACGGCCGTCCGCTCACCGAGACGCTCGCCGACGCGCTGCACGCGCCGCCTGTCCTGCTCGTCCTCGACAACTGCGAGCACGTCGTCGAGGAGTGCGCGAAGCTCACGGGCCTGCTGCTGGCCCGCTGCCCGCGGCTGCGGATCCTCGCCACCAGCCGGGAGCCGCTGCGGATGGCGGGGGAGAACGTGTGGCGGGTGCCGCCCCTGGAGCCGGACGAGGCGGTCCGGCTGTTCCTGGAGCGCGCCAACGCGGCGCGGCCCGGGTTCGCCGTGTCGGAGGCCGTCCACGAGGTCACCCGGGCCCTCGACGGGATGCCGCTGGCGCTGGAGCTCGCCGCCGCCCGGGTCCGGGTGCTGTCGGCCGAGCAGATCGCGCGCCGCCTCGCCGACCGGTTCCGGCTGCTCAGCGCCGGTGACCGCACCGCCCCCGCCCGGCAGCGGACCCTGCGCGCCGCGATCGACTGGAGCCACGACCTGCTGGACGGGCCGGAGCGCGTCCTCCTGCGGCGCCTGTCGGTCTTCGCGGGCTGGACGCTGGAGCAGGCCGAGCACGTCTGCGCCGATCCCGCGCCGTCCGGCGGCGCCCTGCCCGCCGACGACGTCCTGGACGCGCTCACCGCCCTCGTCGACAAGTCCCTCGCGACCGTGACCGGGGAGACCGGCGGGAAGGTCCGGTTCCGGCTGCTCGACAGCATCCGCGAGTACGCGGCGGAGCGGCTCGCGGACGCCGGCGAGGAGGAGGAGTTCCGCGGGCGGCACCGCGACGCCGTCCTCGCCGACGCCGAACGCGACGGCGCGATCGCGCTCGGCGTCGAGCCCGCGCCCTGGACGGACCGGGTGGCGCTGTTCCACCGGTACGACACCGAGCTCGGCAACGTCCGGGCCGCGCTGACCTGGTCGCTCGACCACGGCGACATCGCCGAGGGGCTGCGGCTGTGCACGGCGCTGCGGACGTTCTGGATCGCGCGCGGCCGCGTCGCCGAATGGGCCGACCGGACCGACCGCTTCCTGTCCGCCGCCCGCGGCGTCGGCCCCCGCGTCCTCGGCCCGGCGCTCGCCGGCCGCGCCCAGCTCGCCATGGGGGGCCGCGACTTCGCCCAGGCCGCCCGGCGCGCCGACGAGGCGCTCGGGCCCTGCCGGGAGGCCGGGGACGACGTCATGACCGCGACCGCGCTGATCACCGGCGCCGAGTGCCTCGCCCGCGCCGGCCGCTTCGCCGCCGCCGCCCGCCGCCTGGACGAGGCCGACGCCCTCGTCCGCGACCCCGGACGGGAGTGGACCCGCGCCTACGCGTGCGCGGCCCGCGGCTACCTGCTGATCCGGGAGTCGCGGCTGCGCGAGGCCCGCGAGCGGCTCGGCGCGGCCGCGTCCGTCATGCGGGACATCGGCCATCTGTGGGGCGCCTCCCACGCCATGATCGGCCTCGGCAGGCTCGCCGAGCTGCGCGGCGACCCGGCCTCGGCCCGCGGCCACTACGCCGCGGTCCTGCCGGTCCTCGCCGAGATCGGCGCGCGGCCGGAGCTGGCGCGGGCCCTGGCCGGTCTCGGCCGCGTCGCGCTGGCCCGGGGAGACCTGCCCTCGGCCCGCGCGTCGCTCGCCGAGAGCCTCGCGCTGAGCCGCTCGTGCGGGATCCGGCTGGACATGGCCCGCGCCCTGGACGCGTTCGCCGAGGTGGTCGCGTGCGAGGGCGACGAGCGGGGCGCGGTGACGCTCGCCGGCGCGGCGTCCGCGCTGCGCGAGGCGACCGGCCGCGAGCCCGGCACGGGCGCGCGCCGCGAACGCGTCCTCGAACCGATCCGCCGCGGGATCGGCGAACCCCTCCTCGCCCAGTACTGGGGGGAGGGCCGCGCGATGACCGCCGACGACGCGATCGCCTACGCGCTCCGCGGTCCCGGGACGGTCCCGCCGCCTCGGCCGCCGGCGCAGGGCCTCGCCGCGCCGGGCGCCGCCGGACCGGTCACGCCGCCGAGCAGCCTCACGGCCCGCGAACGGGAGATCGCCCGCCTGGTCCGCCGCGGTCTCAGCAACCGCGGAGTCGCGGACGAGCTCGTCATCAGCCCCGCCACCGTCGCCCGCCACATCACCAACATCCTGACCAAGCTCGGCTTCTCCTCCCGCGCCCAGATCGCCGCCTGGGCCGTGGACAACATCCCCGCGGAGGATTCCTGACCGGGGGTGTGTACACATCGCGTGCGCTCCCGGGCGTCGGTCGAATACGACGGTGGTTGCGCACTTCGGCGCATGCGCGGGCCGGCGCGCCCGCCTAGCGTCGGCGCCATGCTCCCCAGAAGCGTGGACCCCGCCTACCCGGCGGTCACGGTGACCCACGCGGTGTTCGGCGCCGCACCCCACCCCGGGAGGACCGCGGTGCTGGACGCGTCGTCCGGACGCGCCCTGTCCCACGCGGAACTCTCCACCCTGGTCGGGACCGCGGCCTCCGCTCTCGCACGCGACGGAACCATGCCGGGGGACGTGGTCGGCCTGCGCCTGCGCGAGCCCCTGGACCTCGCCGTCGCCCTGCACGCGGTGATCGCGGCCGGCGCCGTCCCCTTCCCCGTCACCGGCCCGGACGCGTCCCGCCTGCTCGAAGAGGCCGGCGCACGCTCCGTCATCACCGACGCTCCCGGCGGCGATGACGACGCCGGAACCGGCCGCACCGGCGAGACGGCCCGGCTGCGGCTCGCCGATCTGCTCGCCGCCCCGGCCCCCGCAAGCGCGGCCCCGCACACGGTGGCCGACCGCGCCGGGGGCGACGTCGCGCTGCTGGCCTGTACGCCGGAGGGCGAAGGCGGCCCTGCCCGGACGGTGCGCCTGACGCACGCGGAGGTCGTCGCGGCCCTGATGAGGGTCGCCGAGTCGGCCATGTTCGGCGGCGCGGACACGGTGCTGAGCGCGCTGCCGTTCGGCACCGTCCTCGGGCTGAACGGGGTGCTCAACCCGGTGCTGCGGCTCGGCGCCACCGCCGTCGCGTACGCCGGGGCGGGACGCCACGACCTGCTCCGCGCGCTGCGGGACCACCGGGTGACCGTCGCGGTGCTGCCGCCGGAGCTGGTGGAGGCCCTCGCTCACGAGCGCGCCGTCTGCCACTACGACCTGCGGGTGCTGCGCGCCGTCGTGGTCGCGGGCGGGCCGCTCGCCTCGGAGGGGGCCCGCGCCGCCGCGACCCGGCTGGGCTGCCCGGTGCGGCAGGCGTACGGGCCGGCCGAGGCCGGCGGGTTCACCCACCTCAACCTGCGCGCCGCCGAGGAGGGGACGCTCGACTCGGTCGGGCGGGGCCTGCCGGGCGTGGCGTGGCGGGTCGTGGATCCGCGCACCGGGGCGGTGCAGCCGTCCTACCAGCCCGGCGAGATGTGCGTGCGGCTCCCGGTGGGGCGGGACGCCGCGGGCCCCGGGCGGTGGCTGCCCACCGGGGACTCGGCGTTCGCCGACGAGCACGGGCGGGCGTTCATCCTCGGGCCGCTCGCCGGGGAGCGCCGCGAACCGCCCGGCGACCCGGAGGCGGTGCTGGCCGCCCATCCGTCCGTGGGGGACGCCGTCGTGGCGCCCGCCCCCGACGACGACCTCGGGCTCGCGCCCCACGCGTTCGCCGTGCTGTCCGAACCGGTGTCCGAGGCCGACCTGCTCGCCTATGTCAACGGGCGCGTGCCGGCGACCCGGGCGGTGTCGGCGGTGCACGTCGTCGACGAGATCCCCCGCACGGCCGGAGGCCGGGTCAGGCGCCGGGAGCTCCTGGAGCGCGCCGGCCTGGCCCCGTGACGTGCGCACCCGCCACGATCACCGACGTGGTCCTGGAGGCGGCCGGTGAGGCGGCGGAGAGAGCCGCCGCCTCCCGGCGCGGGGAGCGCCCCGCCCTCGTCGACCCGGCGGGCGGGCTCGCGCGCGGAGACTTCGCGCGGGCCGTCCCGGCCGCCGCGGAGGGCCTGCGCCGGCACGGGGTCCGGAAGGGCGACCCCGGCGTGGTGCACGTCTCCGGGGTGCGTGAACTGGCCGTCGCCGTCCACGCGGTCGCCGCTGCCGGGGCCGTGCCGGTCCTGCTCCCGGCCGGTTGCGGCCCCGACGGGCTCGCGGCGCTGATGAACGAGGCTGGCGCCCGGTTCCTGCTGACAGGCGAGGACACCGCGGACCTGTCGATGGCGGCCGTGGAACGGTCGTACGTCAGGCAGGTCTTCGCCTTCGGAGACGTCCCCGGCGCCACGCCGTTCCGCCGCCTCCTGGAGCCCGGCGCCGCCCCGGGCGGCGGGCCGCCCGGCTCGCTCCGGGACACCGCCCTGCGCGTCCCGTCCCCGCCGCGGGACATCACCCACGCCGACCGCCTCGCCGACCTCGACCGCCTCTCCGGGACGCTGGGCGTCTCGGACGGCGACGTGCTCGTCCTGTGCGGCCAGGACGTCTCCGCTCGCACACGGATGGGGCTGGTGGACCTGTGCCTCATGCGGGGCGCCACCCTCGTGGGCGTCCCCGGCCGCGACGCGGCGGACCTGCTCGAAGCGATCCTCGGCCAGCGGGCCACGGCCGCCGTCGTCACCCCGGCCAAGCTCCGCGCCATCGCCTTCGACCACGGACGCGTCGCCGTCGCGGGGGTCCGCCTCGTGGTGACGGGCGCGCCGTCCGCCGAGGCGGTCCGCGCCTGCCGCGCCCGGCACGGCTGGCGGGTCGTCCCGCTGGCCTGACGGGCCGTTCCCGCGCGTCCCGAAGACGCGCGGGAACGCCCGGATGTCAGCCCGCGGGGGCGGGGTGGGGGATGGACTTGTGCTCCAGGTAGGCGTGCAGGCCCTCGGGGCCGAGCTCGCGGCCGAGGCCGCTGTTCTTGTAGCCGCCGAACGGGGTGTTCGGGTCGAGGGTGTACATGTTGACGCCGCAGCTCCCGGTGCGGATGCGGCGGGCGACCTCGACGCCGTGGTCGACGTCGGAGGTCCAGACCGAGCCGCCGAGCCCGTAGTCGCTGTCGTTGGCGATCCTGACGGCGTCGGCCTCGTCCTCGTAGGGGATGAGGACCAGCACCGGGCCGAAGATCTCCTCGCGGGCGATGCGCATGTCGTTGCCGACGTCGCCGAACACGGTGGGCGCGACGTACCAGCCGCGGTCGTGTGGGCGGTTCAGGCCGCCGGTGATCAGCTTGGCGCCCTCGTCCTGGCCGATCCGGATGTAGTTCTCCACGCGCTCCTGCTGCCGCTTGGCGACCAGCGGGCCGATCTCGCAGCCGTAGTCGGCGGGGTCGCCCACGTTGAGGCCGCTCACCATGGTCGCGAGCGCGTCGGCGACCTCGTCGTAGCGGCGGCGGGACGCCAGGATGCGGGTCTGCGCGGCGCACGCCTCGCCGTTGTTCATCAGCGAGGCCAGCTTGAAGCCCTCGACGGTGGAGGCCAGGTCCGCGTCGTCCAGGATGATCGCGGCGGACTTGCCGCCGAGTTCGAGGGTGACCCGCTTGAGCTGCTCGCCGCAGACCGCGCCGATCTTGCGTCCGGCGGCGGTGGACCCGGTGAAGGACACCTTGTCGACGTCGGGGTGGGCGACGAGGTAGGCGCCGACCTCGCGCCCGGCCGGGACGAAGTTGACGACGCCCTCGGGGACGCCCGCCTCGCGGATCCACTCGGCGAGCAGGTAGGAGTCGAGGGGGGTCTCGGGGGAGGGCTTGGCCACGACCGTGCAGCCGGCGATGAGCGCGGGCGCGAGCTTGAGCATCAGCGTGAACTGCGGGACGTTCCACGGGACGATCGCCGCGACGACGCCGACCGGCTCCTGGGTGACCGTGACCGGCCCGAGCATGCCCTGCCGCTCCTCCTCCCAGGTGTAGGAGGCGGCGAGGTCGACGTAGTACTGCAGCACCATCTGCGGGATGGCCGCCTGCCCGAACACCGAGAACATGATGGGCGACCCCATCTCGGCGGTCACGAGGTCGGCCATCTCCTGCTGCCGCTCGGCGTAGATCGCCGAGAGCCGGCCGACGATCTCCGCGCGCTCGGCGGGGGTCATCCGCGGCCAGGGGCCCTCGTCGAAGGCGCGCCGGGCCGCCGCGACGGCGGCGTCGATGTCGCCCTCGGTGCCCTCGGGGACCCGCCCGATGACCTCCTCGGTGTGCGGGGACACGACGTCGATCACGCCGGTCCCGGCCGGTGCGGCCCACTCGCCTCCGATGAACAGCCGATCGTGCTCGCGCATGCTGCTGTGCCTCCCCTGCCCGAGGGCCGACGCGGGTAACCGAATGCTTGCTTGGCCACAGCATCGCATGACGTCCCGGGGCGTTGGCAAGAGGAATGAGACTGGAGTCTCATTTGGTAGAACCGGGGCCGTGGCCGAGATCGCCGACGTCTGGTTCGGCCCCTCCTAGAGCAGGTGCGCGTTCGGGCGGCGGGCGCGCTCGGCGAGCCCGGGCAGCTCGACCGCCTCGACGCCCGCGGCCGCGAGGACCTCCGCGCCCGTGCCCGCGGCGAACAGGGCCGGCTCGCGCCAGGCGAACACGACGCGGCGGGCGCCCGAGGCGACGATCAGCTCCGCGCAGGTGCGGGGGCGCGACGCGCGGTGCCCGCACGGTTCGAGGGAGCTGTAGACCGTCGCGCCCGGCACATCGCCGCCGGCCCTGGCGAGCGCGGCCTCCTCGGCGTGGTCGTGCGGGTCGTGCTCCCGGGAGAAGCCGCGCGCGACCTCCCGCCCGTCCGCCCCGACGACGACCGCGCCCACCGAGAACGCGGTGCGCGAGGGCGGGCACAGGGCCGCGAGGTCGCAGGCCAGGGCCAGCCAGCCGAAGTCATCCACGCGCGCCCCCGACCAGGTAGCGCAGCAGGGCGAGGTCGCCGATGCGGGTGGCCTCCTGCAGCCGCATGGGGCGCGCGGGCGACTGCGGGAACACCCCGGACCGCACGAAGCGCGGCGCCGACGGGTCGCCGACGAAGAACGGCGCGACCACGAGCTGCAGCTCGTCCACCGCGTCGGCGGTGAGGAACAGCGTGTGGATCCCGCCGCCGCCCTCGACCATCAGCCGCCGGACGCCCCGGGCGGCGAGGTCGCCGAGCACCGCGTCCAGCGCGAGCGGGTCGCCGGCGTCCACGACGTCGGCGCGGCCGGCCAGCCGGTCCGCCAGCCCGGCCGCCGTGCCGGTCGGGGCGTACACGAGCTTCGGGGACTCGCCCGTGGTGAAGAACCGCGCGCCGGGGTCCAGGTCGCCGCTCCAGGTCAGCGTCACCTTGGTGAGGTCGGGCGGCAGCCCGCGCGCGACCCGCTGCTCCCGCCGCGCCGCCGACCGCACGAGCAGCCTCGGGTCGTCGGCCCGGACGGTGCCCGCGCCGACGAGGATCGCGTCGCAACCGGCGCGCACCGCGTCGACCCGGTCCCAGTCCGCCGTGCTGGACAGCCGGAGCCGCTCGGGAGTCGCGTCGTCGATGTAGCCGTCGGCGGACATCGCGCAGCTCAGCAGCACGTAGGGACGCTCGCTCACGCCGCCACCCTACGGGAGCGCCGCGTCCTTGATCGCATCGCCGGCGCAGATCGTTTGAGGCGACTCGGCGTTTCTGCGCCGGATGTGTCGGAGGGGGTGCCTATGGTTGCTGCGACATGCGAATCCTGCACACCTCCGACTGGCATCTCGGCAGATCGTTCCACCGCGAGGACCTGCTGGCCGCGCAGGCGGCGTTCGTCGACCACCTGGTCGAGACCGTCGCGGCGGAGCGGGTCGAGTGCGTGCTGGTCTCCGGGGACGTCTACGACCGCGCCCTGCCCGCGGTGGACGCCGTCCGGCTGTGCAACGAGGCCCTGGAGCGGCTCGCCGCCCTCACCCGGGTCGTGCTCATCGCGGGCAACCACGACTCCGCGCGCCGCCTCGGGTTCGGGTCGGCGCTGATGGACGCCGCCGGCGTGCACGTCCGCACCGACTTCGCGACCGTGGGGGAGCCCGTCGTCGTGGGCGACGCCGCGATCTACGGCGTCCCCTACCTGGAGCCCGAGCTCGTCCGCCACCCGTGGGAGCTGGAGGAGCGCAGCCACGCCGCCGCGCTCACCGAGGCCATGCGCCGCGTCCGCGACGACGCCGCGCGCCACGACCGGCTGTCGGTCGTGCTCGCGCACGCGTTCGTCACCGGCGGCGAGTCCAGCGAGAGCGAGCGCGACATCTCGGTCGGCGGCTCCTCGCAGGTGTCGGCGTCGGTGTTCGACGGCGTCGACTACGCGGCGCTCGGCCACCTGCACGGCGCCTGGAGCATCGGCGACCGCGTCCGCTACTCGGGCTCGCCGCTGGCGTACTCCTTCTCCGAGGAGCGGCACGTCAAGGGCTCGTGGCTGATCGACCTGCGCCCCGGCGGCGTCGCTGCGGAGTTCGTGGAGGCCCCCGTCCCGCGGCGCCTGGCCCGGGTCCGCGGCCGCATCGACGACCTGCTGTCCGACCCGTCCTACGACGAGGTCGAGGACCGCTGGCTCCAGGTCACGCTCACCGACGCGCGCCGCCCGTCCGCGGCGATGGAGCGGCTGCGCCGCCGCTTCCCGCACACGCTCGTGCTCGGCTTCGACCCGCAGGGCGGCGGCGCGGACGGCGGCCGCACCTGGTCCGAGCGCGTGCGCGAGCGCTCCGCCCTCGACATCGCGGGCGACTTCGTCGCCGAGGTCACCGACGGGCCCGCGACCGAGGCCGAACGCGCCCTGCTTTACGAGGCCTTCGAGGCCTGCCGCCAGAAGGAGGCCACGGCGTGAGGCTGCACCGCCTGGAGATCGCGGCTTTCGGGCCCTTCTCGGGCACGGAGGTCATCGACTTCGACGCGCTGTCCGACGCCGGCCTGTTCCTCATCCAGGGCCGGACGGGCGCGGGCAAGACGAGCGTCCTCGACGCGGTCTGCTTCGCGCTCTACGGGCAGGTGCCCGGCGTCCGCAACGCGGTGAAGGGCCTGCGCAGCGACCACGCGCCCCCCGGCGCCGGGCCGCGCGTGGTGCTGGAGACGACCATCCGGGGCCGCCGGCTGCGCGTCTCGCGCTCGCCCGCCTGGGAGCGGCCGAAGCTGCGCGGGTCCGGGACGACGACCGAGCACGCCAAGGTCGTCGTCGAGGAGTTCGAGCACGGCGGCTGGGTGGGCCTCACCACCCGCCTGGACGAGGCGGGCGACCTCGTGACGCGGATGCTCGGCATGACCGCCGTCCAGTTCTGCCAGGTGGCGATGCTGCCGCAGGGGGAGTTCGCCGGGTTCCTGCGCGCCGGCGCCGACGAGCGCCGCAAGGTGCTGGAGCGGCTGTTCGCCGCCGAGGTGTTCGCGCAGGTCGAGAAGTGGCTCGCCGAGCGCCGCGCCGCCACCGGCCGGGAGGCCGCCGAGCTCGGCGCGCGGGCCGTCTCGATCTCCGATCGGATCTGCGAGACGACGGGCGCCGCGCCGCCGCGCGAGCCGCGCCCGGAGTGGACGCCAAGGACGAGGCCGCCGGCGACGCGGAAGCCAAGGACGAGGGCGAGAAGGAGTAATCCGCCGCTTGAACTGGGCGAGCGTTTGCTCG
>NZ_JBEUPA010000198.1:0-12928 GCF_040492065.1 Actinomadura sp. NPDC000929
CGCCGTGCAGGCGGGCGGGGCCGTGGGCCTCGCGGTGCTGGCGGCGGCCGCCGCCGCGCGGACGCGGGCGGCGTCCGGTTCGCCGACGGCGGCCGCCGCCCTCGCCGCCGGTTACGACCGGGTCTTCCTCATGGCGGCCGGGCTGGCCCTGCTCATCGCCGCGGCGGCTCTGCTGCTGCCCCGCGGGCGGACCGCGTCCTGATGATCGATGCATCCGCCCGGCCGCCTCGGTACGAAGGGGTCGTGTGGGCTTTGTGCGCAGAATGCGGCTCGGCTGGGACACGCCGGCGTCGCGACCCCTCGGACTGCTCGGCGCCGGGCTGCTGGCCGCGATGGTGGTCGCCCAGGTCGCGTCCGGGCTGAGGCCCGAGCCGGTCCGGCTGACCAGCGTGGTCGTGGTGCTGCTGGCGGCGAGCGCCGTGGCGTTCCTCGCCGACCGGCGGGGCCCCGGGCGCGCGGCCGGGGCCTTCGCCGCGACGGTGGCCATCGGATTCGCGGCCGAATGGGTCGGCATCCGCACGGGCCTGCCGTTCGGCGAGTACTCCTACACCTCGGTGCTGCGGCCGCAGGCGGGCGGCGTGCCGGTCGTCGTGGCGGCGGCGTGGGGCGGCATGGGGCTGGCCGCGCACGCCGTCGCGACCGCGATCGCGCCGGGGAACCGGGTCGCGCGGTGGGCGGCGGGGGCCGCGGCGCTGACGGCATGGGACCTGTTCCTGGACCCGCAGATGCTCCGGCTCGGCCTGTGGACGTGGGCGGACGGCGGCCCCTACCGGGGGGTGCCGCTCAGCAACTTCGCCGGATGGCTGGCGGTGTCCTTCCTGGTCATGATGGCGATCGACCTGACAGTGGGACGGGAGGACACCCCCGTCCCGGCGCTCGGACCCGGCCCGGCTCGCGGCCAGGGCCCGTCCCGGGGGCTCGTCACGCTCTACTCGGTGATGGCGGGCATGGAGACGCTGGCGTTCGCGGCGGTGTTCGAGCCGCGGGACCCGCTGGTCGCGGCGGCGGGCGGGGTGGCGATGGGGGCGTTCGCCGTCCCGGCGTGGAGGCGCGCATGGCGGAAGTGATCGTGGTCGGCGGCGGGGTCGGCGGCATGACCGCCGCGCTGCGGCTGGCGCGCGGCGGCCACGAGGTCCGGCTGTACGAGCGGCTGGACCGGCTCGGCGGGAAGCTGGCGGAGTACGAGCGGGACGGGTTCGCCTTCTCGCTCGGGCCGTCCCTTCTGACCATGCCGCGCCTGTTCCGGGAACTCGGCGTGGACGTCCCGCTGGTGGAGCTGGACGAGCTGTGCCGCTACCGCTTCGCCGACGGGTCGCGGCTCCGTGCGTTCCGCGACCCCGACCGGATGGAGCGGGAGGTCGACCGCCTGAGCCCCGGGCAGGGCGCGGCCTGGCGGTCCTTCTACCGCTGGGCGGAGAAGTGCTACGCCGCGTCGGAGCGGACCTTCTTCGCCGGGCCCCTGGGCCGTCCTCCCGAGAAGCCCCGGATCCGCGACCTGTTCTCGGTCGCGCCGGGCCGGACGCTGGACGGCCTGGCGCGGCGCTTCTTCGACGACCCGCGGATGCGCCAGTACGCCGGCCGGTACGCCACGTACGCGGGGTCGAGCCCGTACCAGGCGCCGGCGGCCCTCGGCTGCGTCCCGGCCATCGAGCACGGGGACGGCGGCTGGTACGTGTCGGGCGGCCTTCCCCGGATCGCCGACGCCCTCGCCCGGCTCCTGACCGATGCCGGCGTCGAGGTCCGCACGGGCACCGAGGTGGCGGAGGTCATCGCCGGCCGTTCGGCGGTCTCGGGCGTGGTGCTGGCGTCGGGGGAGCGGGTGGGCGCCGACGCCGTGATCGTCAACGCCGACGCCGCCGCGCTGTACGGCTGGCTGCTGCCCGACCGGCGGCGGCTGCGCAGGCTCGCCGGGCTCGGCCTGTCGTCGTCGGCGTTCCTGCTGCTCGCGGGGGTGGACGGCCGCACAGAGGACATGCCACACCATTCCGTCGTCTTCTCGGCGGACTACCGGAAGGAGTTCGACGACATCTTCCGCCGGAACGTGCCGCCGGACGACCCGACCGTCTACGTCGGCTGCTCGGCGGTGGACGACCCGACGCAGGCCCCGTACGGGGCGGAGAACTGGGTGATGCTGGTGAACGTCCCGGCGCGCGACCCCGGCCGGTGGCCGATGTCCCGCGAGTCCTACCGGGACCTCGTGCTGGAGCGGCTGGCGAAACGCGGGCACGACCTCTCGGGACGGCTCCGCTTCGTCGACATGTTCACGCCCGCCGACCTGCGCGACCGGTACGGCGCGTGGGGCGGCGCCATCTACGGCACCGCCTACCAGGGACGTTTCGCGCCGTTCCGCAGGCCGGGCAACCGGGGACCGCGGCGCGGCCTCTACCTGGTGGGCGGGTCGGCGCATCCGGGCGGCGGCCTCCCGCTCGTCGCGATGGGCGGGCGGATCGTCGCCTCCCTGGTGAACCAGGACTTCGGCGGCGCCCGCCGCACCGCGTCCCACGAAAGGCCGGAAACGCGATGAGGCCGCTGACCGTCCTCCAGGCGGCCGCCGCCGCGGTCGTCGCGGCGCGGCTCGCCCGGGGGCGCCGCCGTCGCGCGCCGCTGGGGCCGGGGGCGGCCGGACCGCCGCCGGAGCGGGTGTCGGTGGTGATCCCCGCCCGCGACGAGGAGTCCCGCCTCGAAGGGTGCCTGGCCCCGCTGCTCGCCGACCCGGTCGTGGACGAGGTGATCGTCGTGGACGACGAGTCCCGCGACGGCACCGCGCGGCTGGCCAAGAGGCTCGGCGCCACCGTCGTCCCCGGCGCGCCGCTGCCGGACGGGTGGGTCGGCAAGCAGTGGGCCCTGCACCAGGGCGTGCAGGCCGCGACCGGCCCGATCGTCGTCCTCCTGGACGCCGACATGCGTCCCAAGGCGGGCCTCTGCGCGGCACTGGCGGCGCTCTTGGACGGCCACGACCTGGTGAGCGCGGGTCCTCGCTTCATCTGCGACAACGCGGTGGAGCAGGCGCTGCACGCCTCGCTGCTGGCCACGCTCGTCTACCGTTTCGGCCCGATCGGGTCGACCGGACCGGGGGCGCCTGCGGAGCGCCTGCTCGTCAACGGCCAGTGCATGGCCTTCCGCAAGGCGAGCATGCGGGAGGCCGACGGGTTCGCGCGGGTCAGGCGCCATCTCACCGACGACGTCGCGCTCGGGCGGCTGCTCGCCCGCGACGGCTGGCGGGTCGCGTTCGTGGACGCGGGCCCGCTGCTGGAGGCGGACATGCACAGCTCCGCCGCGGACGTGTGGCGCGCGTGGGGAAGGTCGATCGCGCTGCGGGACGTCACCCCCGCGGCCCACATGGCGGGCGACCTGGCCGTGGTCTGGCTGACCGCCGCGCTCCCCGTCCTGCGGCTCGCGGCGGGACGGCCCACGCCCCTCGACCTCGTCCTGCTGGCGCAGCGGCTCCTGCTCGTGACGGCGCTGCGCGGCAGCTACGCGCGGGCGAGCCCCGGTCTGGCGGCCTCCCCGCTCCTGGACGTGGCGACGGCCGTCCGGCTCACCTGGTCGGCGCTGCTGCCGACGCGCACCTGGCGCGGCCGGGACTACGGCCCGGCGTCGGTCAGGCCCGCCGCCCCGCCAGCGCGGCCTGCCCGAACCGCAGCCCGATGAGGCACATCAGCGCCCCGGTCCCGGCGACCTGCCCGACCGGCGCGAAGAACAGCTGCAGCACCGGCAGCGAGAACACCGCGAGGCGGGTGCCCCACGCGAACGAGAAGGCGGCGGTGCCCGCGAAGAGCAGGAGGAGGCCGAGCGCGAACGCCGCCGGGCAGATCACCGCGAACCCTCCCGCGAAGGTGAGGATCGAGCGGCCGCCCCGCCGTCCGGCGAACACCGGCCAGGCGTGGCCGGCCATCGCCGCGCCGACCGCCGCGTACACCGGCAGGACGCTCGCCCCGGCCACCGAGCCGAAGCGGCCCGTGTCGGCCCCGCTCACGAGGAGGCCGACCAGCCCGGCCGCCGTCCCCTTGAGCATGTCGCCGGCGAAGACGGGCACGGAGGCCTTCCGGCCGAGCTGCTCCATGACGTTCCAGAAGCCGGGGTTGCGGTCGCCGACCTCGCGCGGGTCGAGGCCGTGGGCGCGGCCGACGAGCACCGCGACCGGCACCGAACCGAGCAGGTAGCCGCCGACGACCGACACGACCACGGGAATCACCGCCGTGAACACCGGAACCACCTCATGAACACCGGAACCACCTCATGAACACGCAGATCATCGCCTCGTTCCACCTCGCCAGGTACGCGGGAACGGACGCCATGCGGCACATGGCGTTCGACCGTCCGGTGCTGCGCGGCACCGGCGGGCTGCGGTTCTGGCGGCTGCTCGGGACGGGGAAGGGCCCGTCCATGAGCCTCGGCGCCGACCTGCGCCGCTGGGCCCTGTTCGCGGTGTGGGACGGCGAACCGGCGCTGGAGCGCTTCCTCGCGCGTTCGCCGATCGGGGCGCGGTGGCGGGAGGAGGCCGAGGAGTCCTGGCACGTGCGGCTCGCGCCGCTGGCGTCCCGGGGCCGGTGGGGAGGGGCCGACCCGCTCGCCGGAGCGGCGGTCCACCCTGCGCCGCACGGCCCGGTGGCCGTGCTGACCAGGGCTTCCATCCGTCCTGGACGGCTCGTGGCGTTCTACCGTTCCGTGCCGGACGTGGACCGCCTGCTGCGCGGCCAGGACGGCTGCCTCGCCTCGGTCGGGATCGGGGAGTGGCCGCTCGCCCGGCAGGCGACGTTCTCGCTGTGGCGGGACGAGGCCGCCGTCCACCGCTACGCCTACCAGGGGAGCGCCCACCGGGCCGTCATCGGGCGCGTCCGCCGCGAGGACTGGTACAGCGAGGAGATGTTCGCCCGCTTCGTTCCTTACGGCAGCGAGGGCGCGTGGGACGGTCGCGACCCGCTGCGCCCCGCCGACCCCGAAGCCGACGGTCACGGCCCCGGCCCCGTGGCCCACTGACCCTCCGCGGCCAGGTCGCGGGCCACCACGCAGGCGCGGGTGACGGCCGCCGCGCTCGACGAGCCGTGCGCGACGACGACCGTCCCGGTCAGGCCCAGGAGCGCGGCGCCTCCGTGGGTGTCGGCCGCGTACAGCCGCGCGACCGCCTCCAGCGGCCCGGCGTCGACGGTCCCGGCGCGGGCGACGAGGCCCAGCGTCGTGCGGACGCAGCCCTCGATGTTCTTCAGCACGACGTTCCCGGTGAACCCGTCGGTGACGACCACGTCGACGGTTCCGGCCAGCACGTCGTGGCCCTCGACGTTGCCGTGGAAGCGCACCGGCGTCTCCGGCAGCAGCCGCGCCGCGTCCCGGACGAGCCGGTTGCCCTTGCCGGGCTCCGCACCGATCGACAGCAGCCCCACCGACGGATCGGCCACGCCCAGGACGCTCCGCGCGTACTCGGCGCCGAGCGTCGCGAACTGCGCCACCATCTCCGCCGACGGGTCGGCGGTGCCGCCCGCGTCGACCAGGACGGTGAATCCCGACAGGGCGGGCAGGGCCACGGCCAGCGCCGGGCGCAGCACGCCCTCGCGCCGCCCGAAGGCGCGGACCGCGCAGGTCACCACCGCGCCGGTGGACCCGGCCGACACGAACGCCGCCCCCTCGCGCCGCGCCAGCTCGCAGCCCACCATCAGGCTGGACTTCGACTGGAACGCGGCGTTCGAGCCCCGCTCGGCCATGGGGATCACGTCGTCGGCGTGCTGCACCTCCAGCTCGCCGACGCCGCCGTGCCGCCGCAGCTCCTCGTCGATCTCGTCGGCCCGTCCGACCAGCAGGACGGGGACCGCGTGCTCGCGACGCGCCGCCAGCGCGCCCGGCACCGTCGCGGCGGGCCCATGATCGCCGCCCATCGCGTCCAGCACGACCCGCGACGCGCCGCCCGCCGCGCCGCCCACTCCCGCAGGGCCGCCTGCCATGTCAGACCATCCCGGCGGGGACGCGCCGCTCGGCCCGGCCCGCGGCCGACGCCGCCAGCAGGTGCCGCGCGTAGATCACGGCGCGGCGGCGGCGGGGCACCCGGGCCCGCGCGGCCAGCACGTCGTGGCCGGAAGCGGCGATCTCGTCCAGGATCCCGCCGTACAGCTCGTGCGCCGCGCGGATGCAGGGCCGCGAGGACGGCACCAGCAGCTTCACCCCCTCCAGCGCGCGGCCGTAGTGCTCCCGCGCGCGGCCGGCCTCGAACTCCACCAGCTCGCGGACGCCGGGCGTGCACTCCCCGGAGGCGAGGTCCTCCTCGGTCACGCCGAACCTCTTCAGGTCGTTCGTCGGGAGGTAGACGCGACCGCGGCCGAGGTCCTCGGCCACGTCCCGCAGGAAGTTGGTCAGCTGGAACGCCCGGCCGAGCTCCCGGGCGGGCTCGCGCGCGGTCCGCGCGGCGCCGGGCAGGGTCTCCAGGACGGGCAGCATCATCAGGCCGATCGCCGCGGCCGACCCCTCCATGTAGTCCAGCAGGTCGTCGTAGGTCGCGTACCGGGTGACGGTCAGGTCGGCGCGCATCGACTCCAGGAACGCGTCGATGTCCTCGCGCTCGACGTCGAACGACCGGACGGTGTGCACGAACGCGGGCAGCACCGGGTCGCGGACGTGCTCGCCTGCCAGCGCCGCGTCGAGCCGCTCCCTGACCCGGTCGAGTGCCGCGGCGCGTCCCTCCGCGCCGGCGGCCTTGTACTCGTCGACGATGTCGTCCACGTGGCGGGCGAACCCGTACAGGGCGTGCACGTGCCGGCGTTTCCACGCGGGCAGCAGCAGCGTCGCGAGGTAGAAGGAGCGCCCGTGCCGGGAGTTCAGGCGGCGGCAGTGCTCGTAGCTCGCGGTCAGCGTCATCGGGCGCCCTCCAGGATCCGGGCGGCGGCCAGCCTCCCGGAGATCAGCGCCGGCGGGACCCCCACGCCCGGCGCGGTGTACATCCCGGCGAAGTGCAGCCCCGGGACGCGGCGGCTCCGGCCCGACGGGCGGAACCACGCCGTCTGCCGGAAGCGGTGGTCGAGGGCGAAGGGCGTGCCCGCCGAGTGGCCGAGACGCTCCCACGCCGGCGGGTCGAACGTCTCCCTGGGCGCCGCCGACAGGTCGCCGTACCCGAGGTCGGCGAGGCGGCCCAGCAGGCGGTCTTGCAGGGAGGGGGCGAGGCGGCCCCAGTCGGCCCCGCCCGCCAGGTTGGGCGCGGGCTCCAGGACGCTCAACGTCGAGTGCCCGGCGGGTGCGGCGGTGTCGTCGGACTCGGGATACGTCACGAGGAGGCTCGGGTCGGGCTGGGGACGTCCGGCCGCCAGGGCGGAGAAGACGCCGCCCCATTCGCGGCCGAAGTGCAGGGTGTGGTGGGACTGCCGGGGCAGCCGCCGATCCAGCCCGAAGTGCATGACCAGGCAGGACGGCGAGTACCGCGGCCTGCGCAGCCGCCAGTCGCCGGCCCCTTCCGGGAGCAGGCCGGCGTGCGCCCTCGGCAGGTCGCAGGCGACGACGACGCCGCTCGCGGGGATGCGCTCACCGGTGTCCAGCCGGACCGCCGTCACCCCGTCCGCGCCGGTCTCGACGCGTTCGGCGCGGACGCCGTACCGGATCGAGGCGCCGGCCTTCTCCGCGACGGCCGCCAGCGCCTGCGGCACGGCGTGCATGCCGCCCCGGGCCGGGAAGTAGACGCCGCCGACGGTGTCCATGTGCGCGACGACCGCGTAGATCGCCAGCGCCTTGTGCGGCGGCAGCCCCACGTAGAGCGCCTGGAAGGTGTGGGCCCTGACGAGCCGCTCGTCTTTCAGATGACCGGCCACGAAACGGTCCAGGCGCCGGAACCCGCCCGCGGCCGCCAGCCTGAGCAGCGCGTAGGGGCGCGCCATGCCGCGCAGCCGGGTCATGTCCGCGTCGATGAACGACGACCACTCCGCCTCGAACATCTCCCCGAGCCGCCGCCGGAACCGCAGGTACCGCGCCGCCTCGTCGGGGCCGCACAGCTCCCGGACGCCCGCGGCCATCCGCTCGGCGCCGCCCACCACGTCCAGCCGGGACCCGTCGTGGAACGCCAGCCGGTAGAACGGGTCCAGGCGCCGCAGCGGCAGCACGCTCTCCAGGTCAGCGCCCGCCGCGCCGAACGTCTCGGCGAGCACCTCCGGCATCGTGAGCACCGAGGGACCGGTGTCGAACCGGTACTCGCCGGCCGGCCCGGCGTTCACGGTGCCGCAGCAGCCGCCCGGCACGTCACGGGCCTCGACCAGCACGACCTCGCGGCCGCGCGCCGCCAGATGGATCGCGGCGGACAGGCCGCCGAGACCCGCCCCGACCACGACGACGGGGCCCCGCCCGCCCATCAGCCCGCCCTGTGACGGCCGCCGTGCGGGCGCGCCGCACGATGTCGGGTTCGCACTTTTCTCTCCATCATCGTCCCGGGTGAGTTCTGCACGGTTCTTCAGGTCTGCACAGTTCTTCGGGACGCGGGGACCGGTCGGTTGCATCACCCCGCGGGCGGCCCGGCCTCAGCGGGCCCGCACCGCCGCGCGCGGCCTCGGCGCCTCGCCCCGCTCGGCCGCGCGGACGATGCCCGAGCACATCCCCCCGAAGATCCGGTCGTGGAACGGGCGGAACGCCCACCAGTACGCGTGCCCGGCGAGTCCCCGGGGATGGAACAGGGCCCGCTGCGTGAGGGACGTGCGGGAGCCGTCGCGGCGCACGACGAACTCCAGCCAGGCCAGCCCCGGGAGCCGCATCTCGGCCCGCAGCCGCAGCAGCCGCCCCGGCTCGATCTCCTCCACGCGCCAGAAGTCCACGGCCTCCCCGATCCGCAGCCGGCGCGGGTCGCGGCGGCCGCGCCGCAGGCCGACCCCGCCGACCAGCCGGTCGAGGACGCCCCGGGCCTGCCAGGCGACGGGGAAGGAGTACCAGCCGCGATCCCCGCCGATCCCCTCGACCACCTCCCACAGCCGCTCGGGCGGCGCGTCCGTCCAGCGGACCTGCTCGTCGGTGTAGAGGCTGCCGCCCGCCCAGTCAGGGTCGGTCGGCAGGGGGTCGCTGGGCGCGCCGGGCGTGCTCGCCGACGACCAGCGGGTCGCGACGTCCGCCTCCCGGACGCGGCGCAGCGCCAGCTCGACCGAGCGCTCGAACCCGACCGGCCCGCCCGGCGGCGGCGGCACGTACTCGGCGAGGTCGTTCTCCCTGCACACGACCTCGTTGCGCAGCGACTCCACCAGCGGCCGCGCCAGCGCTCCGGGGACGGGCGTGATGCCGCCCACCCACAGGCTCGACAGCCGCGGGCTCAGCACCGGGACCGGCAGGATGATCCGCTGCTTGAGCCCCGCCGCGCGCGCGTAGCCGCGGATCATCTCGACGTAGGTGAGCACGTCCGGCCCGCCGATGTCGAACCCCCGGTTCACGTCCTCGGGCAGGTCGGCGGCCGCCACCAGGTAGTACAGGACGTCCCGGATCGCGATCGGCTGGATGCGGGTGCGGACCCAGCGCGGCGTGACCATCACCGGCAGCCGCTCGGTCAGGTAGCGCAGCATCTCGAACGACGCCGAGCCCGAACCGATGATCACCGCGGCGCGCAGCCACGCGGTCGGCACCCCGCTCTCCAGCAGGATGCGGCCGACCTCGGCGCGGGACCGCAGGTGCGCCGACAGCTCCTCCTCCGGCTCCATCCCGCCGAGGTAGACCAGCCGCCCGACCCCCGCCTCCCGCGCCGCGCCGGAGAACGTGCGGGCCGCGCGCCGGTCGGCCTCGGCGAAGCCGCCGCGGCCGCCGATCGCGTGGATCAGGTAGTAGGCGACGTCCACGCCCTCCAGGGCCCGCCGGGACGACTCGGGATCGGTCGCGTCGGCCTCCACGATCTCCACCCGGTCGGCCCACGGGTGGTCGCGCAGCCGCCGGGCGGAGCGCGCCATGCACCGCACCCGGTGGCCGGCGTCCAGGAGTTCCGGCACGAGGCGGCCTCCGATGTAGCCGCTGGCCCCGGTGACGAGACAGGTTCGCCCATTGCCGGCGTTCATGTGGTCCTCCATGGTCGGTTCTCGCTGGGACGGGTAACGCCACCCGTACGACCGAACGGGGGGACGAAGTGAGCAAGCGGGGGAAAGCCGGCAAGTGGGGGAAAGAGCCGGAGCCGGGGGACGAGGTCGGCTGGCGCAGTCACGGGTCCACGACCGAGGGACGCGTGGAGAAGAAGATCACTGACAGGCGGGAGGAGGCGGGGCGCACGGTGGCCGCCTCGCCGGAGGAGCCGCAGTACGTCGTCCGCAGCGGGAAGAGCGGGAAGAAGGCCGTCCACAAAGGCTCGGCGCTGCACCAACGGAAGGGGGACGAGGGCAAGGGGAGCGGCGGCGAGGGCAACGGCCGCGAAGGGAAGAAGTCCGGATGAGCGACGAGGAGACGGCCGACGAGTTCGGCCGGGTCGCCCACCGCCATCTCGCGCGGCGCCCGTCGGGCGAGGCCGCCGAGACCCGCTGGCGGTACTCGCTCATGAACCGGGGGCACGATCCGCTGAAGTGACCCGGGAGCGAGGGGCGCGGGCACGGGGCTCGCCTACCGGTCGTCGGGGTCGATGATCGGCGGCGGGTAGCCGAGCTCCCGCCGGCGCTCCTCGTCCAGCGTCCAGGGGCGGTGGACGCGCGAGCCCTCGACGCCGGCCAGTTCGGGGACGTACCTGCGCACGTAGTCGCCGCGCGGGTCGAAGCGCGCCGCCTGCCGGAGCGGGTTCATCACCTGGTCGGGCCGGGTGCTGTTCCCCGTCCCGGCGACCCACTGCCAGTTCCCCGCGTTGTCGGCGACGTCACCGTCGACGAGCCACTCGTTGAAGTGGCCGAGGCCCCTGCGCCAGTCGACGCCGAGGTCGCGGGTCAGGAACGAGGCGGTGATGAGCCGGGCGCGGTTGTGCATGAACCCCTCACGGTGGAGCTGGCGCATCCCCGCGTCCACGATCGGGACGCCGGTCGTGCCGCCGCACCAGGCGGCGAAGGCGTCCTCGTCGTCCTTCCACCGCCGGTCCCGCGCCCGGTAGTCGCGCCGCGGGAGGTCGGGGAAGGCGGCGGCGACCTGGTGGTGGAAGTCCCGCCACGCCAGCTGGCGCCGGTAGGCGTCCGGCGCGGCCTCCGCCAGTTCCCGCGGCGAGACGCAGCCGAACTTCACGTAGGGGCTGAGCCGCGACGTGCGGTCGGCGGCGAGATCGTCGCGGACGTCGTCGTACGCGGCGGCGTCGTCGCGCAGCCACGCCCTCATGCGTTCGCGTCCCGCGCCCTCCCCGCCGGGCGCGAGGTCGGGGGACGGGGAGCCGGAGGTCAGGTCGGCGAGCCGGGGCAGCGCGCCCGGCTTCACACCGGACGGCAGCCGGACCTTCGCGGGCGCGTCCGCGGCCGGGCGCCACCGGGCCGCCTCCCAGGCCCGCCAGTACGGGGTGAACACCTTGTAGTGGTCGCCGCTGCCCGGGGTGAGGTCGCCGGGCGTGACCACCGTGATGCCGGGGTGTACCGATATGTCCAGGTCGAGGCCGTCCGCGCGCACGGCCTCGCGGAGGCGGTCGAGGCGCCGGGCCCCGTACGCCGTCCGCTCGTCGGCGAGCATCAGCGAGCGGGCGCCGGTCTCCCGGGCCAGCCGGACCGCCTCCCCGGCCGGGTCGCCGCGCCGCACCACCAGGTCGCCGCCGCGCTCGCTGAGCGACTCCCGCAGGTCGGCAAGGCTTTCGAGGAGGAACCGGACGCGGTTGGGCGCGGCGAACGGACCGTCCAGGATCGCGTCGTCGAAGACGAAGACCGGGACGACCCGTCCGGCCTCGCAGGACGCGGCCAGTGCGGGATTGTCGCGTACCCGGAGGTCGCGGGTGAACAGCATCAGCGAGGTTTCCATCACCTGAGTCTTCGGAGCCGCGGGCGCGAACGGTTGCGGTAGGCGATGTCGCCGTTCAGCGCGGTGGCGAACCCGCACCATGCCGCGTAGGGGAGCAGCACGGCGGCGGCGACGCGATCGGTGCGGGCCGAGCGGCGGATCAGCTCGGCGTTGCTGACGTCCAGCAGCAGCGTGCCCGCGACCCCCGCGTTAGGGCTGCGGCGGCCGAAGAACAGGTGGTTCCAGCCGGCGTTCAGCACCAGGTTGACGCCGAGGCTCGCGGCCAGGGCGCGGCGCCGGCGGCCCCGGGCCCTCAGCAGCGCGCGCCCGCCCGCCCAGGCGACCGTCGCGTACAGCGGCGTCCACACGGCCCCGAAGGCCCAGGAAGGCGGCTGCCACGGCGGCTTGTCCAGTGCGCGGTACCAGCGGCTGTCCGGGTCGACCGCCCTGGCCCCGGCCGCGGCGGTCACCGCCACCGCCGCCGCGGTGGCCCCGTAGACGGCCCACCGGCCGCGCGCCCGGACGCGATGCCCCTCGCTCGTCGCAGTCATGGCCGTGACCCTTCCCGCTCCGGCGGTGTCCGCACGTCCGCCTCCGGCGGTGTCCGCACGCCCGCGCCCGTGCGGGCTCTCGCGCAGGTCAGCGCCGAGGCCGGCGCCGCCGCGATGCAACCGGAGGAACCGGCTCCGGCGAAGACCAGTCAGACCGCACGACCGCTGGGACCGCACGACTGGGAAGACCGTACGACCGGTGGCATCGGCCCACCGGGGACGTCGTACGCTGTGCCGTCGGAGTAGCACAGGAGACCGAACGCATGCGTGGGGAGACGGACCGGGAACCGGGACTGGGCGTCGGCGCGGTGGCGCGGCGCCTGGGCTTGGCGGCCGCCACCCTGCGCACGTGGGACCGCAGGTACGGCATCGGTCCGAGCGGGCGCAGCCCCGGCGGCCACCGCCGCTACACCCCCGCGGACGTGGCGCGGCTCGAAGCGATGCAGCGGCTGATCCTCGCGGGCGCGGGCTGGCCGCGCCGCCCGCCGGCGAGCTGCTGGCCGACCCGCCGGCCCTGTGCGCGCTGCTGGAGCGCGCCGCGATCGCCGACCCTCCGCTGT
>NZ_JBEUPA010000199.1:0-12724 GCF_040492065.1 Actinomadura sp. NPDC000929
CGCCACCGCCTGCGCACCCCCACCGGCCTGGACGGCGACCCCATCCCCGTCGACCTCGCCGCCAACGCCGCCAGCCTCGGCGCCGACGTCATCCGCGCGGAAGGCGCCGACGGCTTCAGGAAGGCGCTCCGCCAGGCGATCGCGTCGCCCCGCACGACGGTCGTGCACGTCGAGACCGACCCCCTCGCCGCGGGCCCCAGCAGCGAGGCGTGGTGGGACGTCCCCGTCGCCGAGGTCTCCGAACTGGACGACACGCGGCAGGCGCGCGCCCACTACGACGACAGCAAGAAGACCCAGCGACGTTACCTCTGAAAGGAACCCGATGCGTTCTATCCAGCACTGGATCGGTGGTGTCCCGGTCGGCGGGAGCACCACGGCCGCCGTCCACGACCCGGCGACGGGTCTGCGGTCGGGCGAGGTCGTGCTCGGGCGGCGCGCCGAGGTGGACCTAGCGGTGGGGACCGCCGCGCGGGCGTTCGAGTCGTGGTCGGAGGTATCGCTGAGCCGGCGGGCGCGGATCATGTTCGCGCTGCGCGACCTGCTGGAGCGGCACGAGGACGAGCTGGCCCGCCTGGTCACCGCCGAGCACGGCAAGGTCCTGGACGACGCGCGCGGGGAGGTCGTGCGCGGCCGGGAGGTCGTCGAGTTCGCGTGCGGGATCGCGCAGGTGCTCAAGGGCGAGTACTCCGACCAGGTGTCGTCCGGGGTGGACGCGTTCTCGTTCCGGCAGCCGCTCGGCGTGTGCGCGGGGGTCGTCCCGTTCAACTTCCCTGTGATGGTCCCGCTCTGGATGCACCCGATCGCCATCGCCTGCGGCAACACGTTCGTGCTGAAGCCGAGCGAGCGCGTGCCCTCCGCGTCCAACCTGGTCGCCGAGCTGTACGCGCAGGCGGGGCTGCCGGACGGGGTGTTCAACGTGCTGCACGGCGACCGCGAGACCGCCGACGCGCTGATCACCCACCCGGACGTGGCGGCGGTGTCGTTCGTCGGGTCCACGCCCGTCGCGCGGCACGTCCACGAGGCGGCGGGCTCCGCCGGGAAGCGGGTCCAGGCGCTCGGCGGCGCGAAGAACCACGCGGTGGTCCTGCCCGACGCCGACCTCGACCTGGCCGCCGACCAGATCACGGCGGCGGCGTACGGATCGGCGGGCCAGCGCTGCATGGCGGTCTCCGTCGCGGTCGCCGTGGGGGCCGCCGCGGACCCGCTGATCGAGCGGCTCGCGGTCCGGGCCCGCGCGATCCGGGTCGGTCCTGGCGACGACCCGGCGAGCGAGATGGGGCCGCTGATCAGCGAGGCGGCGCGGCAGCGCGTCACCGGCCACGTCGAGGACGCCGAGCGGGCGGGCGCGAAGCTCGTCGTGGACGGCCGCGGCGCGGCCGGCCCCGGGTTCTTCGTCGGTCCCTGCCTGCTCGACGGCGTCGCCACCGGCATGGCGGCCTACCAGGAGGAGATCTTCGGACCGGTCCTGCTGGTGCTGCGCGCCGAGACCCTCGACGAGGCGATCGAGCTGATCAACGCCAACCCCTACGGCAACGGGACGGCGATCTTCACCTCGTCCGGGGAGGCGGCGCGGCGGTTCCAGCGCGCCGTGCACGTCGGGATGATCGGCGTGAACGTCCCCATCCCGGTGCCGATGGCGTTCTACTCCTTCGGCGGCTGGAAGGCGTCCCTGTTCGGTGACACCCACGTCCACGGGGCCGAGGGGGTGCGCTTCTACACCCGCGCCAAGGCCGTCACGTCCCGCTGGCCCGTCCCCGCCGTGGCCGACGGGGCCTCCTCAATGGCCTTCCCCACGGCGCGCTGAGGAGCCGCGCACGGTGGTGAGCGCCTCGCCGAGGGACAGGACGTCGGCGTACTTGGCGCCGAGGTCCAGCAGGTTCGCCTCGTGCAGGCGGGGATCCCGGTCGCCGCAGGCCTCGTCCACCACCAGCGGGCGGAACCCGTGCTGCAGCGCGTCGGTCGCGGTGGCGCGGATGCAGCCGCTGGTGGTGAGCCCGCAGATCAGCACGGTGTCGATGCCGGACGCGGTCAGGGTGGCCGCCAGGGACGTGCCGTGGAACGCGCTGGCGTACTGCTTGGTCACCACGGTCTCCCCGGGGCGGGGGGCCGCCCCCTCGGCGAAGTCGCCGAGGGGGCTGCCCTCCTCGAACACGCGGAGCGCGGGGATCTTGCGGCGGAACAGGCCGCCGTCCGCGCCTCCCGGCTGGTAGCTCACCCGGGTGAACAGCACGGGCAGCCCGGCCGCCCGGCCCGCCTCGATCAGGTTCGCGGCGGCGGCCACCGCGCCCTCGACCGGGGCGCGCAGCGGCGACCCGTCCACCAGGTAGGCGCGGACGAGGTCCACCGCCAGCACCGCCGGCGACCGGCCGCAGCCGAGGCCGCGGCCGAATCCCGACGCGCGGTAGCCGGCGGCGAGGTCGTCGCTCACCGGCGGTCCCGGAGCGCGGCGGCGGACCGCACGTCGACCGGCGGGCGCGGCGCGGGAAGGCCCGTCTCCTCCTCGCAGCGGGCGAGGATCTCCTCCAGCGGCGGGCCCATGTCGAACACCGGGATCTCCGTCCGCTCCGCGGCCATCCTCGCCCGCAGCAGGCCGGTGGCCTCCTCGTCGAGGACGCCTCCGGCGGTACAGACGACGCCGTAGCCGTCGCGCGCGCCGTCCGCGGTGACCAGGCCGCGCAGCACCTCCAGCGCGACCAGCTCGGCGGGACGGGCGAGCGGGTCGCCCCACCCGCCGCCGCCCCAGGTCACGAAGTGCAGGACGTCCCCGGGCCCGACCGCGACATCGTGGATCTTGCTGGGCAGCACCTCCCGGGTGCCGTCCGCCCGCTCGATCCACTTGCGGCCCCGCTCGCCCGGGCGCCCGCCGTTCACGCCCCACGGGTAGGTGAGCCAGCGGTCGTCGTGGATCGCGATCGTGCCGGGCTCCTCGAAGCGGTACGCGACGTCGACCCCGTTGCCGCCCCGGTGCAGGCCCGCGCCGCCGGAGTCGGCGATCGTCTCCCACCGCTCGACGCGCAGCGGGTAGTACGACTCCAGGTACTCGCAGGGGATGTTGACGAACGACGGCCACAGCGAGTGCCCGTCCGGGCCGTCCCCGACGGGGCGCCCCGGCACGCCGCCGAACCCGATCGAGTACAGCTGGAACCACTCGCCCTCGCGCGGCCCCGAGCCGTAGTGGCCCGAGTACATGAAGTGCGGCGAGGACGAGAAGCCGGCCGCGTTGAGGATCTCCGGGTTGGTCTGGCCGAGCAGCCCGCCGAACAGGTCGAACACCCGGCCGATGCCGTGGTTGCGGGCGTTCAGCGCCGCCGGGTGGCGCGGCTTCCAGAACGAGTCCTCGGGGATCGTCACGTCGATCAGCGGGTAGAAGCCGTCGTTCCAGAGGATCTGCGGGTCCGCGACGGTGATCACGTAGATGCCGAAGAACATCCGGACGAGGTTCTCGTTGATGAAGTAGTTCACCGGCCCGACGGCCTGCGGAGCGGCGTGCGAGAAGTCCAGATGGATCTTCTCTCCGGTCCGGGTGAGCGAGATCTTCAGCTCGTACGGGCCGTACCCGCAGCCGTCGTCGCAGATGTAGTCGGCGAACTCCAGCGTCCGGCCGTCCTCGAAGAGGGTGGCCAGCAGCACCTTCATGGCCTGGTAGTTGCGGTCGAGCAGGGCGTCCAGCGCCGACAGGTACGTCTCGACGCCGAACCGGGCGCACAGCTCGGAGACCCGCCGCGCGGCCGTGGTGCACGCGGCGACCAGGCCGTTCAGATCGGCGCGGTTCCAGTCGGGCATGCGCACCTGGTTGAGGATGATGCGCAGCGCCGGCTCGTTCAGCACGCCGCCCTCGTACAGCTTGAACGGCGGGACGACCACGCCCTCCTCGTAGATGGTGCGGGCGTCGGCGGGCATCGAGCTGGGCGTCTTGCCGCCCACGTCCGACATGTGCCCGAACATCGAGGACCAGCCGACCAGCCGGCCCTCGTGGAAGATCGGCACCACCAGCAGCCAGTCGTTGGCGTGGCTGATCGCGGCCCCGCACGCGTACGGGTCGGACGTCATGAGGATGTCGCCCTCGCCGATCGTCCCGTCGAAGTTCTCCAGGAAGTCGGGGACCGAGAGCCCGAACTGGCCGACGACCATCTTCCCCGACGGGTCGGCGATCAGCGGGAACTCGTCGTGCTGCTCGCGGATGCCCGGGGACAGCGCGGTGCGGAAGAGCACCTCGTCCATCTCCTGGCGGGCGTTGCGCAGCGCGTTCTCGATGATGTCCAGGGTCACCGGGTCGACGTCGACGCGGCCGGCCGGCGCGGTCGCGGTCTGCAGGATCTCGGCCATCAGCCCTCCTCGTTCAGCGGACGGATCAGCAGGCTGCCGCTGGGGTGCACGGTCGCGGCGTGCCCGGCCAGCACGAGGGTGGTGGAGTCCATCTCCACCACCACGGCCGGCCCGGCCACGACGTCACCGGAGAGCAGCTTGGAACGGTCGTAGATGCGGGCGGGCGTCGTGGCGCCGTCCATCCACACCTCGGTCTCGCGGACGAGCGCGGCGGACGGGTCGCCCGACCCCTCCGGCAGGACGCGCCAGGCGACCCGCGGGCGCGGACCGCTCACCGTGACCCGCAGGTTGATCACCTCGCGCTCGTTGCCGAGCAGGAAGGAGAACAGCCGCTCGTGCTCGGCGTCGAACGCGGCGCCCAGCCCGGCCAGCAGCTCGCCGTCGACGGTGGCACGGTCCACCTCGACCGGGATCTCGAAGCCCTGCCCGTGGTAGCGCAGGTCGATCTGGTACGTCGCGGTCTGGCTCGCGCGCGGCACGCCCTCCGCCTCCAGCCGCGCGGCGGCGGCGTCGGCCAGTTCGGCGAGCGCGGTGCGCAGCTCGTCGTCGTCGAGGGTGGAGAAGCGGCGCACCATCGTCCGGGCGCTCTCGTCGCGCGGGCAGGTGGTCGCGTCGCCGTAGGCGCACAGGACCCCCGGCGACGGCGGAACGATCACCGGCCAGGAGCCGGTCAGCCGGCCGAGGGCGTTGGCGTGCAGGGGGCCCGCGCCGCCGAACGACATCAGCGCGAAGTCGCGGGGGTCGTAGCCCTGCCGGACGCTGATCAGGCGAAGCGCGCCGAGCATGTTCTCGTTGACGATGTCGATCACGCCGGCCGCCGCGGCCTCGACGCTCGGCAGGCCCATCGCGTCGGCGATGGAGCGCATCGCCTTGCGGGCGGCCTCGGCGTCCAGTGCGATCTCGCCGCCGGCCAACCGCGTCGGGAGGTAGCCGAGCACGACGTTGGCGTCGGTCACGGTCGGGTCGGTGCCGCCCGCCCCGTAGGCGGCGGGACCCGGGTCGGCCCCCGCCGACTGCGGGCCGACCCGCAGCGCCCGGGTCAGCTCCGGGACGTGCGCGATCGAGCCGCCGCCCGCGCCGACCGTGCGGACGTCCACGCTGGTGGCGCGGACGGTGAGGTCGCCGACGGTGGTCTCCCGGCCGATCCGGGGGCGCCCGCCGAGCACCAGCGCGACGTCGGTGGACGTGCCGCCCATGTCGAAGGTGAGGAAGTCGGGGAACCCGGCCTGCTCGGCGAACCAGACCGCGCCCGTCACCCCGCCGGCCGGGCCGGACAGCAGCAGCGAGACCGGGTCCTCGGCCGCCTTGGCGGCCTTGGTGAGCCCGCCGTCGCTGCGCAGCACCGACAGCGGCGCGTCGATCCCGCTGGCGCTCAGCGACCGGTCCAGGTTGCCCACGTACCGGGCCACCTCGGGCTGGACGTAGCTGTTCGCCACGGTGGTGACGGTGCGCTCGTACTCCCGCATCTCCGGCAGGACGTGGCTGGACAGCGACACCGGCACCCCGGGCAGCTCCTCGGCGGCGAGCTCCGCCACCCGCCGCTCGTGCGCGTCGTTCGCGTAGGAGTTGATCAGCGAGACGGTCAGGGCCTCGATGCCGGCGCCGCCGAGCCGCCGCAGCTCCGCCCGCGCGCGGTCCTCGTCCAGCGGGGCGACGACCGAGCCGTCGGCGGCGATCCGTCCCGGGATCTCCACGGTGTGCTCCAGCCGGGCCAGCGGCTCCGGCTTCGGCCAGATGATCCAGCCGGCGAGGCCGCCGGGGACGAACGACCGGCCGATCTGCAGGACCTGCCGGAACCCCTCGGTGGTCACCAGCCCGACCCGGGCGCCCCGGCCCTGGAGGATCGCGTTGGTCGCCACGGTGGTGCCGTGCAGGACGTGCGCCACCTCGCGCATCTCGATCCCGGCGTCCCGGCACACCTTGCGAATGCCGTTCAGCACGCCCTCCGACTGGTCCGCCGGAGTGGACGCCGTCTTGGCGCGGTGGCTGACGCCGGTCCGCTCGTCGACCAGCAGCACGTCGGTGAACGTGCCGCCCACGTCGACGCCCAGTCGATAACCCATCTGCTCTCCCGGTGCTGTGCTCAGATGACGCCGCGCTGCGACAGCGCGGCGATCTCGTCTTCTGGTAGGTCGAGGAGGCCGCCGTAGACCTCCCGGTTGTGCTCGCCGAGCCCGGGGCCGGGCCGGCGGACCGACCCCGGGGTCTCGCTGAGTCTGGGGAACGCGTTGTGCATCGGGAGCTCGCCGAAGTCCGGGTGGACGAGGCGCACGATCGCCTCCCGGGCGGCGAAGTGGGGATCGTCGAACATGTCCTTGGCGGTGTAGATGCGGCCGGCCGGGACGCCGCCGGCGTGCAGCCGCTCCAGCAGCTCCCCGGTCCCGATCCCGGCCGACCAGGCCGAGATGATCTCGTCCAGCTCGGCCATGTTCCGGCCCCGGTCGGCGTGCCCGGCGAACCGGGGGTCGGCGCTCAGCTCGGGCCGCCCCATCGTCGCGGCGAGCCGTCCGAACACGGTGTCCTGGTTGGCGGCGATGAGGATCATCTCGCCCGACGCGGTCGGGTAGACGTTGCTGGGCGAGACGTTGGGCAGCACGGACCCGGTCCGCTCGCGCTGGTACCCGGCGACCGCCCACTCGGGCAGCAGCGACTCCATCATCGCCAGCACCGCCTCGTAGATCGCCGAGTCGACGACCTGGCCGCGTCCGGTGGCGTGCCGGCGGTGGACGGCGACGAGCGCGCCGATGGTGGCGAACACCGCCGCCAGCGAGTCGCCCAGCGAGATCCCGGCGCGGGCGGGCGCGCCGCCGGGGTCGCCGGTGACGTAGCGGATCCCGCCCATCGCCTCGCCGATCGACCCGTATCCGGCCCGGGGTGCGTAGGGGCCGGTCTGCCCGAACCCGGACACGCGCACCAGGATCAGTCCGGGGTTCGTCTCGCGGAGCCGGTCGAAGTCCATCCCCCAGCGCTCCAGCGTGCCGGGGCGGAAGTTCTCGACCACGATGTCGGCGCGCCCGATGATCCGCCGGGCGAGGTCCTGCCCCTCGGGGGTGCGCAGGTCGCAGGTCACCGACTTCTTGTTGCGGGCGACCACCGGCCACCACAGGGACTTGCCGTGCGGCTTCTCGCGGCCCCACTGGCGCATCGGATCGCCGGCGCCGGGCGACTCCAGCTTGATCACCTCCGCGCCGAAGTCGCCGAGCAGCTGGCCGCAGAACGGTCCGGCGAGCAGCTGCCCCATCTCCACGACGCGCAGGTCGGCGAGCGGGCCCCTGGCGTCCGGCGCGGCGCCGTCGTGCGTTGACATCTACCCGGTCCTCGTTTCCGTGTGGTCGTTCCGGTCGTTCCGGTCGTCCGGGGCGGGGGCGGCGCGCAGCAGCACCGCCTTGGCGGCGAGCACGTGCGCCCGCATCACCGACTCGGCCCACGTCCCGTCCCGGGCGCGCAGCGCGGCGGCCAGCTCGCGGTGGTGGGCGGAACTGCGGGCCAGGTCGGCGGGGGAGTAGCGGTGGAAGGTCCGCATCACGAGCGGGAGCTGCACCACCGCGTTGAGCATGGACACGAGCCGGCCGCTGGCGGCGGCGGCGCGGACGATGTCGTGGAACTCGGCGTTGAGCTCGGCGACCCGGTCCAGGTCCTGGCCGGCGCCCGGCTCGACGGCGGCCTCCATCAGGCGGCACAGCTCGTCCATCCGGTCCACGTCGGCGTCGGTGACGCGGGCGGCGGCGCGCCGCGCGGCGGCGCTCTCCAGCAGCATCCGCAGGTCGTAGATCTCCTCCAGGTCCTCGGCCGTCCAGTCCGGGACCCGCGCGCCGCGGTGCGGCAGCACCTCCACCAGGCCCTCGACCTCCAGCCGCCGCAGCGCCTCCCGGACGGGCGTCCTGCTGGAGCCGGTGGCCTCGGCCAGCTCGGCCTCGCCGAGGCGCGCCCCGGGCGGGTGGACGCCGTCGAGGATGTCGGCGCGCAGCCGTGTGTAGACACGGTCCACGGCACGGACCATCCGAACCTCCTCCGGTCGATTGCATGCAAGATAGACAGAACGTGAGCCTTGACACAAGAGACTTCCCAGGACAATCCTGCAGATGGCTCTGGATTGCATACAAAGGATGCTCATGGTCGAGATCATCGAGGTGGCGCCCCGGGACGGGCTGCAGAACGAGTCGGCGATCCTCGCGACCGCCGACAAGGTGCGGCTCATCGAGCGCAGCGTCGCGGCGGGCCTGCGGCGGATCGAGGCCGTGAGCTTCGTGAACCCGAAGCGGGTCCCGCAGATGGCCGACGCCGAGGCGGTGATGGAGCGGCTCCCCAGGCCGGACGGCGTCAGCTACGCGGGGCTCGTCCTCAACCGGCGCGGGCTCGACCGCGCGCTCGCCGCCGGAGTGGACGAGATCAACGTCGTCGTGGTGGCCACCGACGAGTTCAGCCGGCGCAACCAGGGCTGCACGGTCGAGGAGGGTGTCGCCGCCTGGGCCGCCATCGCCGCGGACGCCGGCGCCGCCGGCGTCCGCCGCACCGTCACGATCGCCGCGGCCTTCGGCTGCCCCTTCGAGGGCGAGGTCCCCGCGGACCGCGTGCTCGACCTGGTCCGGCGGGTCGCCGAGAGCGGGCCCGACGAGATCGCCGTGGCCGACACGATCGGTGTCGGCGTCCCCGCCCAGGTCCGTGCGCTGCTGACGGGCGCCGCGGAGATCGCCCCCGGCGTGCCGCTGCGCTGCCACTTCCACAACACCCGCAACACCGGCTACGCCAACGCCCTCACCGCGCTCGACTGCGGGGCGAGCGCCCTGGACGCCAGCGCCGGCGGCTTCGGAGGCTGCCCGTTCGCGCCCGCCGCCACCGGCAACATCGCCACCGAGGACCTGCTGTACGCCCTGGACCGCTCGGGCGTCGACACCGGCGTCTCGATGTCCGCGGTCGCCGGGACGGCGGCCTGGCTCGGCGACCGCCTCGGCAGGCCGGTCCCGGCCCTGCTCGGCCGCGCGGGTCCGTTCCCCGCCGGAGCGGCGGTGCGGGACGGCTAGGGGGCGAGCAGGCCGTCGTCGCGGATCGTGCGGAGGACGTCGCGGGCCGCTTCGAGCGTGCGGTCGATGTCCTCCGCCGTGTGGGCGGCGGAGATGTGGTTGCGCTTGAGCGACAGGGGGAGCATCAGGAAGCCGCGGTCGGTCATGCGGCGGTGGAACGCCACGTAGGCGGCGTCGTTGTTGCGCATGAGGTCGCGGTAGCCGCGGATCGGGCCCTCGGTGAAGTAGAGGGCGAACACGCCGCCGAAGCCCGCCGCGGTCCCCGCGATGCCCAGTTCCGCGCAGATGTCGGTGAGCCCGGCGCGCACACGGTCGCCGAGGGCGTGGGTGCGCTGGTAGAAGTCCGGGTGGTCGCGCAGGTAGGTGATGGTGGCGATGGCCGCCGCGGAGGAGACCGGGTTGCCGTTGAAGGTCCCGGCCAGCAGCACGTCGCCGCCCGCGGAGCTGAAGCGCTCCATCAGCCGCCGGGGTCCGGCGAGGCCGGCGATCGGGTACCCGTTGCCCATCGCCTTGCCGAAGGTGGTCAGGTCCGGCAGCACGCCGCAGACCTCCTGGTAGCCGCCCGGCGCGTGGCGGAAGCCGGTGATCACCTCGTCGAAGACCAGCAGGGAGCCCCGCTCGGCGGTCAGGGCGCGCAGCCCCTCCACGAACTCCCGGTCGGGCACCAGGGCGCCGACGTTGTGCGGGATCGGCTCCATGATCACTGCCGCGATCCGGTCCGGATGCCGCTCGTAGAGGGCGCGCACGGACTCCAGGTCGTTGAACTCGGCGATGAGCGTGGAGTCCAGCGCCTCCGGCAGGATGCCGCGCGACAGGGGGTCCTCGCCGTAGGCGCGGTCCGGCGCGGAGATCACGTTGCGGGCGACGGCGTCGTGCCAGCCGTGGAAGCCGCCCTGGAACTTGACGATCAGCGGGCGGCCGGTGACGGCCCGGGACAGCCGGACCGCCTGCGCCGTGGCCTCGCTGCCCGACATCGCCGAGATCATCTGCTCGGCGGACGGGATCGTCTCGACGACCAGCCGGGCGAGCTCGATCTCGGTCTCGGTGACGCCCCAGCCGACCAGGTCGAGCCCGCCGACGGCGGCGCGCACCGCGTCGTCCACCTCGGGCGCGGCGTGGCCCAGCAGGATCGCGCCGAACGCCGCGTGGTAGTCGAGGTAGCGGCGGCCGTCGGCGTCGGTGACATGCGCCCCGGACGCCGCGGTGAGCGCGTGCGGCGCGCCGACCAGGCGGGTCGCGGAGTTGACGCCGCCGGGGATCACGGTCCGCGCGGCGGCGAGCAGTTCCACGCCGCGCGATCTCTGCCCGGCCAGCTCGGCGGTGGTCATTCTGGGAGCCCCCAAGTGGTTGACGAAGATGGTCGGAGCCGTTCGGTCGAATAGTTCATGGAAAGGTGTTCCATGTCAACAGTCCAGAAATCAGGCTTGTTCTGACCAGGGTGAGCTCGGAGTTTTTTCCGGCCGACCCTTGACATGGGAATGGTCTGACGATCAGGATCCGTCGGCATGGAATCCCATTCCGTGCCGCTTCCGGTGCTGGTCGTCGGCACCGGTTTCATCGCCGCGCAGCACGCCGCGGCGATCCATGCCGAACCCCGGCTGGAGCTCGTCGGCGTGGTCGACGTCGACCCGGCGCGGGCCGCCGCGGCGTCCCGCGCCAACGGCGGCGTCCCGGCCTTCACCGACCTCGCCGCGGCGCTGGCCGGGACCGGCGCGGGCGGCTGCGTCGTGTGCACTCCGAACGACACGCACGCCGGCATCGCCGTCCAGATCGCCGAGGCGGGCGCCCATCTGCTGATCGAGAAGCCGCTCGCGACCGAGGTGGCCGGGGCCCGGCGCGCCGTGGAGGCGTTCGCCGCGGCCGGGCGGGTGCTGATGCCCGCGCACAGCCACCGCTACTACGACTACGCTCGGACGGTCCGGGACGTCCTGCGCTCCGGCGAGCTCGGCACGGTCGACCTCGTCCGGCTGTCCATCCTCGGCGGCTGGATTTGGCCGGACTGGCGCGGCTGGATGCTCGACCCCGTCCGGTCCGGCGGCCATGCCCTGCACAACGGCGTCCACCTGCTGGACCTCGTCACCTGGTGGACGGGCGACACCCCGGAGACCGTGTACGCGCGCGGCCGCCGCCAGACCGCCGCCGAACTCGGCGTCCACGACTACCTGGAGATGACGGTCGCGTTCAGCGGCGGCGCGACCGCCGTGTGCGAGATGAGCCGCGGGCACCGCCCGGCCTCGCTCGCCCGCCGCGACGTGGTGGTCGCCGGCACCGGCGGGATCCTCACGCTCCCCTGGGACGGCGAGGCCGGGACCGTCACCGACGAGACGGGAACCTCCCTGCTCCCGCCCGGCGGCGCCGACGGTTTCGCCGCCCAGATCGGCGCCTGGGCCGACGCCGTCACCGGAGGCCCGCAGGCCGTGACCGGCGCGGACGGTCTGCTGGCCGTGGCCATGGGCGTCGCCGCCGAACGATCGATCGCGACCGGTGCGCCCGTCCGGGTCGCCGACGTCCTGAAGGAGGCGCCCTGATGCGCGCGCTGAGGGTGCTGCCCTGGGGGTCCGGCGGGTTCGGGACCCAGGACCACCAGCACGACATGTACCTTCCCGCGTTCCACGAGCACGCCGGGTTCACGGTCGTGCGGAGCGGGCTCACCGACCTCGCGGCGGCCGTCCGGGAGTCGGGCGCCGAGGTCGTGTCCGTGTGCGCGCCGCCCGCCGAGCGCGCCGCCACCGTCGTCGAGGCCCTGCGCGCCGGCTGCCACGTCCTCGCCGACAAGCCGCTCGCCCTGGACGTCGCCGGGGTCGAGGCGATCGCCGCGGTGGCGGCGGAGACGGGCCTGGTCTGCATGCCCGCGCACCACCACCGGTTCGGCGCGGCCGTCCAGGCCGCCGGAAGGGCGCTCGCCTCGGGACGCGTCGGGCTGCCCTGGAACGTGCAGGCCGACTTCCTCGTCGACGGCGGCGACCCCTGCCCGGACGGGGAGCTCGCCAACTTCGGCCTCTACCCCGTGGACGTGGTGCGGGCCCTCACCGGTCAGGCCGTCCGCCGCGTGCACGCCCTGCCGGCCGGCGGGCGCGGCGCGATCACCGTCCTCCTGCTCGACCACGAGCACGGCCTGACCAGCACGATCACCGTCGGCCGGCTGCGCGGCACCGCGGACGCCCCGGGCATGGCGCTGCACCGCTACCGCGTCAGCGGGTCCGGCGGGGTCATGGACGTCGACGCCGCCCGCCCGGGCGCGTCCCTGCGGACGGTGACGGGCAACCGCACCGCCTGGCACGGCCCCGGCACCGTCGGCCGGATGCTCACCGCCCTGCACACCGCCGTCGTCACCGGGCGCCCGCCGGAGGCCGGCCCGGCCGACGCCCTCGCCGCGC
>NZ_JBEUPA010000200.1:0-12590 GCF_040492065.1 Actinomadura sp. NPDC000929
CCGCGTCGCGCCGTCGGCGGTCCGCGCGTCGACGTCCACGCCCGCCGCGTCCTGGCGGAGCCCGACGGCCTCGGCGCCGTGCACGATCTCCGCGCCGGCGGCCACGGCCCGCTCCTTCAGGACGCGCTCGGTCTCGTACTGCGGCGTGACGAGGACGTAGGGGAAGCGGCCCGGCAGCCGGGACATGTCGAGGTCGGTGGAGCCGAGCAGCCGCAGCCGCCCGGCGCGCGTCCCCGTCGCGACCAACTCGTCGGCGACGCCGCGCACGTCCAGCATCTCCAGGGTGCGGGCGTGCACGGCGAACGCCCGCGTCAGACCGGTCGTCTCCTCGGCGCGGCACTCCAGCACCGTGCAGCCGATCCCGGCCGCGGCCAGGTCTCCCGCCAGCAGAAGCCCCGTGGGGCCCGCCCCCACGATCAGCACGTTCCCGGTCGAACCGTCGGTGGGCGGCATCATGCTCCCCTCTCGCTCGCACCCGGCGGCCCGGATGCCCGGCGCACAGGACACTTCCCGCGAACCGCCGCGCCTCACATGGCGGCAGCCCTTGCGGCGGCGGGGTTCTCAGCCCTGGACGCGGCGGTCGCGCCCCGCCCACTCCCGCTCGCGGAGCTGGAACTTCTGGATCTTCCCGGTGGACGTCTTGGGCAGCTCGGCGACGAACTCCACCGTGTCCGGCGCCTTGTAGCGGGCGAGGCTCCCCCGGACGTGCTCGACGAGTTCGGCCTCGGTGGCGGTGCGCCCGTCGCGCAGGACCACGAACGCCTTGGGGCGCTCTCCCCACCTGTCGTCCGGGACCGCGACGACGGCGACCTCCAGCACGGCCGGATGCGAGTCGATCGCCCGCTCGACCTCGACCGTGGAGATGTTCTCCCCGCCGGAGACGATGATGTCCTTGGACCGGTCGCGCAGTTCGACGTAGCCGTCGGGGTGCCGGACGCCGAGGTCGCCGGAGTGGAACCAGCCGCCGCGGAACGCGTGCGCGGTGGCCCGCTCGTCCCGGTGGTAGCCCTTCATGACGTTGTTGCCGCGCATGACGATCTCGCCGAGCGTCGTCCCGTCGGCCGGGACGTCGTTCATGTCGTCGTCGACGACGCGCAGCCCGTCGGTCTGGATCATGCCGACGCCCTGCCTGGCCAGCAGCCGGGCCCGGTCCCCGGCGGCCAGCTCCGCCCAGCCGGGCTGCGGCTCGCACACCGAGTAGGGCCCGTAGGTCTCGGTCAACCCGTACACGTGCACGATGTCGGCCCCGAGCCCCTCCATCTGCCCGATGATCGTCGGGCTGGGCGGCGCGCCCGCCGTCGTGACGGTCAGCGGCCGCTCCAGCGGGTGCGCCTGCGCCGCGTTCGCGATCGTCACGAGGACGGTCGGGGCGCCGTTGAGATGGGTGACGCCCTCGGTGTCGATGAGCCGCCAGATCTCCGCGGCGACGACGGCGCGCAGGCACACCTGCGTCCCGCCGATCGCGGCGAGCGCCCACGGCGTGCACCAGCCGTTGCAGTGGAACATCGGCAGCGTCCACAGGTAGACGCTCTCGGGCGTGTGCCGCGAGTGCACGACCTCGCCGAGCGCGTTGAGGTAGGCGCCGCGGTGCGTGTAGACGACGCCCTTGGGCCGTCCCGTGGTACCGGACGTGTAGTTGATCGAGATGGCGGCGTTCTCGTCCCGGACGGCCCAGGGCAGCGGATCGTCCGAGCCGCGCGCCGTCAGCTCCTCGTAGCCGATGCCGCCGACCGCCGGGTCGGGGTCGGCGCCGGCCGCGGGGATGGTGACCGTCAGGGGCAGGCCGCCCGCGAGCGGCGCCACCGACGGATGCAGCCCCGCGTCCACGACCAGCGCCTTCGCCCCGGAATGGTCGAGGATGTAGCGGATCTCGTCCGGCGCGAGCCGCGTGTTGATCGCGACGAGCACGGCCCCGGCGAGCGGCGCGGCGAAGTGCGCGACGAGGAGCTCGGGGATGTTGGGCGCCAGGTAGGCGACCCGGTCCCCGGGCCCGACCCCCGAGGCGCGCAGCGCGTTCGCCAGCCGGGTCGTCTCGGCGGCGAACTCCGCGTAGGTGGCGCGCCGGCCCCCGTGGGCGTAGGCGGTCTTGCCGGGGAACACCTGCGCCGACCGTTCGAGGAACGCGAGCGGGGTGAGCGCCGTGTGACCCGGGCCGTTGTCCATCGGAAGCCTCCGGTGCCGTCGGATTGGCCTGCGCCTCCAGGATCCCACGCGCACCCGTCCCGCACCCGGACGGCGGCTAGCGCTCGGCGTTGCGGGTCAGGACGGAGACCGCCCTGACGGTGGCGTACCCGCGCCACTCCAGTTCGGCGGCGGGCGAGTAGGACGCGAAGTCGACGCGCCATCCGCCGTCGTCCTCCTGCATGCCGTCGAGCCGTCGAAGCTCGGCGGCCACGACGTCCGGCTTGAACAGGGACCGGGCGGGGCGTCCCGGGAAGGGCGCGAAGTCGAGCGGGCGCAGCGTCTCGTCCTCAAGGCCGCCCTCCACGTGGACGAGGCCGTCGTCCGGGATGTGCTCGCCGAGCAGGGCGACGGCCTCGGTGTCCTCGACGGCGTCGGCCAGCCACATGGCGAACTCCGCCTCCAGGGCGTGCAACGTGTCCTTGGCGCGGACGGTGTCGAGGCAGTAGCGGGTGGCGCGGTCGAGCCAGGGGTGCTCTGCCACCGCCGAGTCGTGGACGGCGACGCGCTGCGCCATGGCCGCGACCACGGAGGTGATCTGCAAGGAGGAGGTCCCGGGGTCCGCCTCCACCCAGAACGGCGCACACCCCGCGGGATCGGGGATGTGCAGAGCGAACGGCAGGCCGCCGTCGGGCAGCGTCACGGATTCCAGCCAGTCGCAGAGCGCGGCCGCCTCCGGCGCCGTCACCGGCGCGAGCTCCTCGAAGACCTCGAACGCGTGCAGCGCGGGGCCCGGCTGGCTCGTCCGCGACCGCAGGTCCGGCTCGAGGCCGTGGCCGTATCCGCCGTCGGGGTTCCGGTAGGTGTTGAGCGCGGCGAGCAGCGCGTCCCGGTCGCCCTCCCCGGTCAGCAGGTCGAAGCGGCGGCGGTCCAGGGGACGCGCGTGCATGGCCATGAAGTCGGACGCCTTGGTCAGATCCATGCCTCAAGCCTGGCCGCCGCAGGCTCGCCCGTCTTGTAGGTTTCGGCCATCACCAGGTAAGGAACAGCTCCTTGGGCGAGCGGTGGATCAGGCTCGGCAGCATCTCCACCGGCTCCTCCACACGCAGGCCCGGCAGCCGGGCGGTCAGCTCCTCCAGCGTGACGCGGACCTGCTCGCGGGCCAGCTGCGAGCCCGGGCAGGCATGGACTCCGTGCCCGAACGCCAGGTGCCGCGCCGGCTCGCGGGCGATGTCGAACTCGTCGGGGCGGTCGTGGGCCCCGGCGTCGCGTCCGGCGGCCGCGAACGCGACGAAGACCTCGGCGCCCGCGGGCAGGTCGGTGCCCGCCACCCGCACCGGCCGGGTCGTGACCCGGCGGAACCCCTGGATGGCGGTGTCGTAGCGCGCGGCCTCCTCGACGGCCGCGGGGATCAGCTCGGGCCGGGCGCACAGCAGCTCCCACTGCTCCCGGTTCCGCAGCAGGTGCAGCACCGCCGTCCCGATGAGCGCCGTCGTCGTCAGGTGCCCGGCCAGCAGGATGTTCTGCAGGTTGGAGACGAGCGTGCCGTGCGGCTCGATCGCGCGCACCATCTCGCCGCACAGGTCGTCGCCCGGCTCCCGGCCCTTCACGTGCGCGTCCAGCACCCGCTTCATGTCCGCGACCCGTTCGGCGGCGGCGACCTGCTCGTCCGTGCTCATCGGCCGGAAGATCAGGTCCTCCGCCCGGTAGCTGCCCTCGATGAGAGCCGGCACCTCGTCCGGGTCGATGCCGAGCATGTGCCCGATCACCTCGCCCGGCAGGACGCGCGCGTACCGTCCCATCAGTTCGACGCGGCGGTCGCCGGCGAAGGAGGCGACCAGTTCCCGGGCCCGGCGGGTGATGAACGGGAGCGCCGCGGCGACGCGCTTCGGCGACAGGCCGCGCGTCAGCGGCTCGCGCACCCGCCGGTGGTCGTCGCCGTCCGCCGTGAGCACGACGGGGCGGCCCTGCGGCAGCGACCGCAGCACGGCGACCGCCTCGGGCCCCGGCACCACGTCCGGCCGCAGCGCGTTCGCCGAGGAGAACGTCTCTGGGTCGCGCAGTACCGCGCGCGCGTCGGCGTGCCGGGCGACGAGCCAGGCGTCCAGCTCGGGCACGAAGGTCAGCCCCTCGGTCTCGCGAGCCCGGGCGTAGAACGGGTACGGATCGGTCCGGTCGAACTCCACGGCGCCCCCTCCAGCGTCTGATCACCACCGTAGGAAAAGGAAATGCGGCGCGGGAAGGCCCCGGCCTAGCCTGGCCGGATGGACGTGAGTTTCGAGCGGACGGGTGAACGCCGGTACGCCACCGTCGTCAGGCTCCCCGGCCGGCACCCGCGCCGGATGGATCCCGCCCCCGGCTACGACGACCAGATCCCGCACGACCTCGTCCACTACCTGGTCGAGGCGGAGCTGGACCTCACGTCCGGCGTGTTCGGACGCGCCGCGGCGGGCGGCGGCGAGGGCTTCAACGAGACGGTCGAGGCGTCCGGTGACGCGCGGCGGCGGGCCAGGGAGCAGCGGCGGCTGAAGAAGCGGGAGGCCTTCCTCAACCGGTCCGACCCCGGCGACATGGGAAGGTCGGAGCACCTGGCGGGCCTGTGCGACCTCGCCTGGCGCCGCCGCGCCGGCGCCCGGACCCCCGCGTGGGCCGAGCGCCGGCCGATCCCGCTCGAGGACAGGCCCGCGGTCGACCGCGTGCTGGCTCGGCTGGACGAGCTGTCGCCGCTCTGGCGCGACCTGCCCGTCGGCGGGTCGCTCACCTTCACCTGGCCCCAGACGACCCCGTCCACCGGCCTTCCGTCCTAGCCCGCCCGCAGCGACAGGCCCAGCGTCTTGAACTGCTCGACCGGACGGTGGTAGCCGCGCTCGATGTGGTGCACGCCGCGGAGCGTGGACGGCCCCTCCGCGACCGCCGCCGCCAGGACCGCTGAGAACCCGGCCCGGATGTCGGGCATGGTCACGTCGCCGCCGCGGAGCTTGGTCACCCCGCGCACCACCGCCGAGTGCAGCGCCGCCGTGTCGTGGTACCGGCAGGCGGGGCCGCCCAGGCACGTGTCGTAGACCTCGATCTCCGCGCCCATGCTCTGCAGCGCCGGGACGTAGGCGAGCCGGTTCTCGTACACGGTCTCGTGCAGCACCGACATGCCGTCGGCCTGGGTGAACAGCACCATCAGCGGCGTCTGCCAGTCCGTCGCGAACCCGGGGTGGGTGTCGGTCTGCACCGCCGCGGGACGCAGGCCGCCGGGAGCCGACGCCATGATCCATTCGTCGGTGATCTCGAACTCGGCGCCCATCCTGGTCAGCGTCGTGATGGCGGTGACGAGCCGGTCCTGCTGGCACCCGTGCACCCGCACCTCGCCCCCCGTCACCAGGCCCGCGACCAGGTAGGAGAACGCCTCGATCCGGTCGCCGCCCAGCCGCGTCTGCGCGCCGCTCAGCCGCTCGACGCCCTCCACGACGATGCGCCGGTCGGGGGCGAAGGAGATCCGCGCGCCCATCCGCTGCAGGAACAGCGCCAGCTCGGTGATCTCCGGCTCGGTCGCCGCGTTGCGGATGACGGTCTTGCCCTCGGCCCGCACCGCCGCCAGCAGCACCGTCTCGGTGGCGCCGACGCTCGGGTACGGCAGTTCGATGCGCGTCCCGACGAGGCGCGTGGCGTGCGCGTGGATCCCGTCGGAGGCGTGCGACACCTCGGCCCCGAACGCCCGCAGCGCCTCCACGTGGAAGTCGACCGGCCGCCGCCCGATGGGGTCGCCCCCGACCAGCGGCACGAACGCCTCTCCGGCCAGGTGCAGCAGCGGGCCCAGCATCAGGATCGGGATACGGTTCAGCCCGGTGAACGCCTTGCCGACGCTCGGGTCCGACACCGGCCCCGGCACGACGGTCACGTCGCCGCCGGACCTCTCCACGGTCATCCCGACGTGCTCCAGCATCCCCGCGGTGATGCCGACCTCGCCGACGTCCGGCGCGTTGCCGATCGTGCTCGGCCCGTCCCCGAGCATCGCGGCGACCATGTGCTTGCTGACCGCGTTCTTCGCCCCGCGCACGGTGACGTCCCCGCGAAGCGGCCCCGACGGCTCGATGTGCCACACCTTCTCAGTCACCCGAGCAGCCTACGGCGTCCAGGGCGGCCGCCCACCGATTTCGTCGCAACCCCGGCGGTCCGCCGGGTGACGCGGATCACCGGGTCAGGGCCGGTCGACCAGCAGGTCGGCGGCGAAGCCGAGGAAGGCCGCCCCGCTGAGCCGCTCCAACCGCCGCCGCAGCGACGGGCGCCGCAGCCGCTCCCCCAGCGCCGCGGCCGCGCCCGACACGAGCCAGAACCAGACCGCCAGCTCGGCCACGTCGATCGCGGTGAACAGGACCGTCATGCCGAACACCGGCGCCCCGTCCGGCATGAACTGCGGGACGAGGCTCATGTAGAAGACGCCCGCCTTGGGGTTCAGCAGGTTGGTCCCGATCCCTGCGCGGAAGGCCGCACGCCGTCCTGCGGCCACGACGGGCTCCGGAGCCTCGTCCTCGCCCCTCCGCCTGACACCCCAGAGCGCCCTCGCTCCGAGCCAGACCAGGTAGGCGGCGCCGCAGACCCGCACCGCGGTGTAGGCGACATGCGAGGCGGTCAGCAAAGCGGTCAATCCGGCCGCGGTCGCGAGCCCCCACACCGCGCAGCCGGTCATGATGCCGAGCGCCGCGGCCAGCCCGCAGCCGCGTCCATGCGCGGCGGAGGTCCGCAGCACCAGGAACGTGTCGAGCCCCGGCACCACGTTGACGATCACCGCTGCGACGGCGAAGGCGAGTGCGGCCGTGATCATGAGCGAATGCTACGACGCCCCTGACGGCCGCACCACGCCCCCGGACTCACGGGGTCACAGGATGCCCCGCGCGGCGAACGCCTCCCGCGCGGACCGCGCGGCCGCCGCGCCGTAGAGGCGCTGGGCCGCCGCGACGGTCGCCTCGGCGGCGGCCTTGAACGAGGTGTCCGGCGCGAACGCGAACTGCGCCTCGACGATCAGCGTGCTCGCCTTGGTGTCGCCGAGCGACCGGCGGATGTCCCAGAGGGCGCGCGACCAGATCTCACCGTCGGCGTGGACCTCACCGCGAACGTCCTCGGGGTAGTGCTTCGTCCCGTCCAGCCTCCGCAGGCAGTGCGTGGGCCCGGACGTGTAGGAGACCGAGTCCCAGTCGGCGACGCACGGCTCCGGGGTTCTGGTCGGTGTGCCGGTCGCCCAGCTGGTGACCGCCACCGCCAGGTAGTCGCCGAACGCCTCCCCGATCGCGCCCGACTCCAGGTTCGTGCCGAACCCGGTGACCTGGCCGTCCTGCACGGAGTGGCCGTACTCGTGGACGATCACCTCGGCGTCCTCGGCGTCGTCCACCCCGCCCTTGCCGAGCGTGATGTTCGCCTTGTCGGGGCGGAAGAAGGAGTTGTCGCCGCCGTACTGGTTGATCCGCATCTCGATCTGCCGCTGGTTCACCGGGCGCAGACCGGACCCGAACCCGAGGTGCTGCAGGTAGCGCTGCGCGGTCGTCACCCAGTAATAGCCCATCACCTGCTCGAACTGGTCGGAGTCGCGGTGGTAGGCGGGCAGCGCGCCGCCGTCGATCCGGGCGGCGCTGCCGGTCTCGCTCTTGACGCGCACGTACCGGCCGGTGAGCGAGCCGGACCCGTCGAGGTCGGTGAGGGTCACCTGCCGGTAGGCGGGCGCGAGGGCGGCGTAGTCGGCGTCCTTCGCGTCGGTGAGGGACTGGTCGCCGAGCTGCTGGACGGGGTTGGGGGAGAAGGCGGTCCCGGTGGCGGTCGCACCGAAGTCCGCGGCGGACGCCGCCGGCAGCGCGGCCACGAGGGGAAACGCGGCCACGGCCGCCAGGGCGAAACGTCGTGTGTTACGCATGGGCGGACGGTACGGCCAGGCCCCGCAGGGGGACAGGTCCAATCCGCGTCGGGTCCAAGTCTGTCTGGCATCGCCCGTTGGCGGTCCCGAACACTGGCGACGTTTGTGCTGGTGCCCGCACCGAGGGCGGGAGTAGCACGGCGTTCCAGGCACGACGGCGGGTCAGGACGTCGAGGCGGCGCTCTCCGTCCAGGAGTCGGCGAGCGCGCACAGCTCCTCGAGCGCCGCCTCCACGCGCTCCCGGTCGCCGGTGGTGAGGAAGTCGGTCTGCAGGCCGGAGTAGGCACCGTTGAGGAACGTCGCCTTGACGCGGGCGGGACCAGGGGCGAGGCCGCGGGCGGCCAGAGCCCCGGCGACGAAATCGGCGCGTTCCGCCAGGAACGCCGGAACCCTGTCGCCGAGCCGGCCGGCCGCCGCGAGCCCTTCGATCTCGAGCACGAGCCGGGTCCGCGCGATGTTCTCCGGGGCCAGGTGGCGGTCCCAGGAGTCACGGACGATGGCGCCGATTCCGCGCGCGGTGTCGTCCCAGCCCTCGGTCGCGTGGAGCTGCTCGTGCTGGACCTCGTCCAGGCGCTTCAGCAGGCCGGCGAGGAGCGCGTCCTTGTCGGCGAAGTGGTGGGTCAGGACGCGCGTGCTCTGCCCGAGCGCCTGGGCGATCGGACGCATCGACAGGCCGGACATCCCGTGCTCGGCGAGGTGGTCGAGCACCGCGTCGAGGATCTCGGTGCGCCGGTGGGGGTCGCGCGGCCTCGGCACTGGCGGGTTCCCTTCCGTGGTCGGGCGTCCAGCCTATAGGGTAACGACTGTTACCTTAACTGCATGCCCCTCATCCGACGCCCCGGCGGCCGGCTCCCGATCGCCGCGCTCGCGCTGACCGCCTTCGCCCTCCAGACCGACGACTTCGTGATCGTCGGCGTGCTGTCGTCCATCGCGCACGGCCTGTCGGTCGGCGAGGCCTCGGCCGGGCAGCTCGTGACCGTCTTCTCCGTCATCTGCGCGGTGATCGCGCCGGTGGCGGCCGTGGCCACGGCGTCCTGGTCGCGGCGGCGCCTGCTGACCGGCGGAATGCTGGTGTTCTGCGCCGCCAACCTCGCCGTCCCGCTCGCCGCGTCGTATCCGGCGCTGATGGCGCTGCGGGTGCTGGCCGCGCTCGCCGCCGCGGTCGTCCTGCCCGCCGTCTTCGCGGTCACCGCCGCTCTCTCCGCACCGGAACGCCGGGGCCGCGACCTGGCCACCGTCATGGCCGGGCTGACCGGCGCGATCGTCGCCGGCGTCCCGCTCGGAACGTGGGTCGGCGCGGCGCTCGGCTGGCGGGCCACGTTCGTGACGGGCGGGCTCCTCGGCCTCGCCGCCCTGGCCTTCCTGCGCGCCGCCGTGCCGGAGACGGCACCGCCGCCCGCTGCGGGCCTGGGCGAACGACTGCGGCCCCTGGCCCGCCCAGCGATCCTGTACGTGCTGCTCGCCGCCGTCGCCGCGGTGCTCGGCAACCTGATGCTCCAGACGTACCTGGCGCCGTTCCTGGACGACGTCGCGGGCGTGACCCCGTCCGGCCTCGGCGGTCTCCTGGTGCTCACCGGCGTCGCGGGCATCGCGGGCGGTCGTCTCAGCGGCGCCCTGGTCGACCGCTTCGGCCCGGTGAGGACGTTCGCCATCGCCGTCGCCGCCTTCACCGCGGCGATGGCGGGACTGGCGCTGGCCTGGTCGCTGCGCCCGGCGCACCTGGCATTCGTCCTCGTCCCGCTCCTGGTGTGGTCGGCGGCGGCCTGGGCGGTGCCCCCGCCCGTCCAGACGCGCCTTCTGGCGCTGGCCGGTGCGAAGACCGGCCCGCAAGTGCTGGCGCTCAGCAGCAGCGCCGTCTACGCGGGCGCCTCGCTCGGCGCGGGCCTCGGCGGCTGGCTGCTCGGCACTCGGGGGTCGGGCTCGCTGCCGCTCGCCGCGGCGGCCTGCTCGCTGGGAGCGTTGGGCCTTTTCGGACTGGCTCAGCGCGGCGCATCCGAACCCGTCCCGGACGGCGGGCTCGGCGCCGCCGAGGGCCGCAGGGCGAACGTCTGACCTGCGGGGCGGCCGCGCCGGTGCGAGGGTGTGGGTTGGCACCGGCGCGACCAAGATCCCGACCGCGGTCGAGTGGTCCAATTCTGCCGCATCCCAGGTTGCACAGGGGTTGCGCCGCCACCAGGTGTCGCCGACGCCACAGGAACCTCGCCGCGGGGTTGACGGGCCTGCGCATGTCGCGGAGTTTCGAGGCGGACAGGCGACCATCTCAGCGACAACCGCGAGGAGCCACGTGACGTCGACCGATCACCCGCGCTACCCGTTCCCGTGCCAGGACGTCCCGGTCGACGGTCGTCGCCCCGACGATCCGATGGGGCTGTCCCCTCTCTACGAGGGGCTCGCGCCCGTCACGCGGGTCTGCCTTCCGGAGGGGCACGAGGCGTTCCTGGTCACGGGGCACAGGGAGTGCGTGCGCGTTCTGCGCGAGCAGGACACGTTCCGCCGCGCGGGCGCCGACGCGATCCCGCCTTACCCGCCCACCTCCCCGACGATGCTGGCACGGGACGGTCGGGAGCATCGCGTGCACCGGGACCTGGTCGGCAACGCCTTCGCACCCGCCCGGATCGACCGGTACCGGCCGATCGTCGACCGGCTCACCACCGGGCTGCTCGACTCGCTCGCCCGGGCGGGCGGCCCGGTCGAGGTCAACGAGCAACTCGCCCTCCCCCTCACTCTCGGCGTCATCGGCAGCGTGATGAATCTGCCGGACGACGACCTGCCGCTGTTCAGGAGGTGGGGCGACATGTTCCTGTCCACGGGCGAGGACCACGCCGCCGAGAACGAGCGCGCGGTGCTGGAGATGAGCGGCTACATGGCCGAGCGCCTCGGCGGACTCATGGCGGACGCGGAACCCGGCTCCGAGGAGGGCGGCCTCCTCTCCGTGATCGCCGCCAACGCCGTCCGCCGGCGGACGGCCCTGGAGGAGGCGGCGCTCCTGGCGGCGAGCGTCGTCATCGCGGGATGGGAGACCACGGCCGCCGCGATCGCGGGCTTCCTCTTCCGGCTGCTCACCACCCGGCAGGACGGTGGCGAGACCCTCTACCGCCTTCTCGCGGCCCATCCCGATCGCATCCCCGGCGCGGTCGAGGAACTGCTGCGCACCACCCCCGGCACCGCGTTCGAATCCGCGCAGCCGCGTCGGGCCGTGCGCGAAGTGGAACTCGGAGGGGTCCGGCTGCGCGAGGGCGACCTGGTGATTCCGGCGACCGACCGCGCCAACCGCGATCCGGCCGTGTTCGAAGACCCCGAGCGCATCGACCTTGGGCGCGCCCGGAACCCCCACCTCGCCTTCGGAGCCGGCCCCCACGTGTGCCTGGGCGCGCCGCTGGCCCGCCTGGAGCTGACCACCGTCCTGCGCGAACTGACCCGCCGCTTCCCGGATGCCCGGCTGCATCACGCACCGCACGAGGTCGTCTGGAACACCGTCACGTTGATCCGCCATCCGGCGGAGCTCTGGCTCGACCTGGAGCCGCCGGAACGGGACGGGTGACCTATCCTGGCCATCATGATCGATCCAGCGCCCGATTGGGAACAGCGCATGGCCGGCCTCTGGGGCGCCTTCGACGACCACGAGCCCGCCGACTTCCTCCGGAAGGTCCAGGCCCTGACCGCCGAGCTTCCGCCCGGCGACGCCGTCGGCGAGTACGAGCTGGCGTCCGCGCACGACTCGACCGGCAACGAGGCGGAGGCCGCCGACCACTACCAGCGGGCCTTCGCCGCCGGCCTCCCCGAAGCGCGGCGCAGGCAGGCCGTGATCCAGTACGCCAGCACGCTCCGCAATCTCGGCCGGGCCGAGGAGAGCGTCGCCCTCCTGACCGCGGAGCGCGAGGCCGGCTCGGACGAGCTCGACGACGCCGTCACCGCGTTCCTCGCACTCGCGCTCACCGACGTCGGCCGCGAACGCGAGGCGGCGGGCCTGGCGTTGGGCGCCCTGTCCCGCCACCTCCCCCGCTACAACCGCTCCCTCTCCAACTACGCGAAGGCCCTGACCCAGGACGACCCCACCAGCTAGGCGTCGCATCCCGCAGTTCTGTCGACGCGGACGCCGGACGATTGGCCGCTCTAGGCGGTGCGCCCGCGATGGTGGCTGCAACCACGCAGAAAGCCAGGTCCGCGGCGCGTCGGTGTCGCTGGTCTAGAAGCTGACGTAGGCCCATCCCAGTGCGGTTTGCTGTCCTACCCCCAGACCACAGGACTGGCCCGGCCCAGGGCTAGCCAAACGGCACGGCATAACAACGCGACCCGTGCAGCGGAAGGCCCGTGCGACAGGACGTCGTTGGCAACTCGCTCCAGCGCCGCCGGGCCCGGACGGCGTGACAGCCGGCGAGCCGCCCGTACGCGCGGCCGTATCCTCGCGACTGCGGCATCGCGCGCACGCGCCCCCCGTCGATGACTGCACCGCCAAAAAGCTCCGAGTGTCATCATCTGCTGAAATGAGAAAGGCCCCGCCGGTAACGGCGGGGCCTTTCTACAATATGTGTCCGGCGGCGTCCTACTCTCCCACACGGTCTCCCATGCAGTACCA
>NZ_JBEUPA010000201.1:0-12184 GCF_040492065.1 Actinomadura sp. NPDC000929
GCGATCCGCAGGCCGCAGTCCCGCGCCAGGCGGCGGCGCCGCAGCCGCCACCCCCAGAAGCGCGGGACCTCCTGCACGCACACCACGTCCGGGGCGTTCGCGCGGACGACGCGGGCCACGGCGGCCGGGTCGTCGCGCAGCGACCGGACGTTGTAGGAGAGCAGCCGGACGGCGGCCACGCCTAGACGATCACGTCCTGGAACGGGCGGACGCGCGCCAGGTCGGCGGCCCCGACGATGCCCGCCGCGGAGCCCAGCTCCGCGATCCGGATGTCGGGAAGCGGGCGGTGGCCGCGACCGGTCAGGGCGTCCTCGAACGCGGAGCGGATCGGGTCGAGCAGCAGGTCGCCGGCGTCCGACAGGCCGCCGCCGATGATGAAGGCGCCCGGGTCGAGGATCGCGCTGAGATCGGCCAGGCCCTGGCCCGCCCAGTGCGCGATCGTCCGGAAGCACTCCAGCGCCGCCTTGTCGCCCTCCCGGGCCGCCTGCGACACCTCCGGGCCGCTGATGCCCTCGGGCCGCCCGCCGCCGAGTTCCAGCAGCCGCCCCGCCATCGCGGGCGCCACCCGGGCCAGGTCGCGCGCCTCGTGCACGAGGGCGTTGCCGCTGGCGTACTGCTCCCAGCAGCCGCGGTTGCCGCAGCCGCAGCGGCGCCCGTCCGGGACGACCCGGAAGTGCCCCATCTCCGCGCCGATGCCGAACCGGCCCCGGTACAGCTCGCCGTTGATGATGATGCCGCCGCCGATGCCGGTGCCGAGGGCCACCAGGACGAGGAAGTTCTCGCCGCGCCCGGCGCCGAACCGGGCCTCGCCCCACGCGGTGGCGTTGCCGTCGTTCTCCACGACCACCGGCAGCCCGACGAGGCTCTCCACCTTCTCCTTGATCGGCTCGTCGCGCCAGGCGAGGTTCGGCGCGAACAGCACGGTGGAGCGGGTCTCGTCGACGAAGCCCGCGGTGCCGAGCCCGACCGCCGCGACCTCCTCGTACTTGCCCTTCAGCAGGTCGACGACCTCGGCGATGGTCTCGGCGGTCTCCTTGGGGTTGGTCGAGGGAGTCGGCCGGCGGACCTTCTCCAGAATCGTCCCCCGGTCGTCGACGACCCCCGCGGCCACCTTCGTGCCGCCCACATCCACGCCGATGGTCAGGGCCATGTAACCCTTCCTCCTCCTCGCGTCGCCCCTGGCTGGAGCCACTCCCGCTCTACCCGATGTCGATGGGGCCGCCGGTGGCGGCCGACCACGGGTCGCCCGGATCGGGACGTTCCGACCGATCGGACGTACCCGCCCGCGCGCCCTCCGACGCCTCCGGCGGCCCGGTCCGGTCGGACCCGCGCGTCCGGGGGGACCCCTGCGCCCGGTCGGGCGCGCGGGTCCGGTCGAACGCCGCCGCCACGTCCAGCGCGGCGGCGACCAGGGACCGCCCGGCCTCGCGCAGGTGCCGTCCCACGTCGCCGCCGGACTCCCGCTTGATCGCGATGGCCCGGCAGACCGGGCAGTCGCGGCACTCGGGGGCGCCGGTGGCGATGTGCGGCCCGCGGGCGCGCCCGCCCGGCCCGCCCGCCGGCTCGTCGGCGATGGCACGGTCCCACACGTCCCCGGCCGGCTCGTCCCGGCCCGCGCGCTCGTCCCGGCCGCCGCCCATCCGCCTGATCAACGCGTCGACGAGCTTGGCCGCCTCGTCCAGGACGTCGCCCGGCTGGTCGCTCATGTCTCCATCTTCCATCCGTCGTCGGCGTGAACGGTATCGCCTCCGCGCCGTGTTCAGGCCACCGCCCGCGGCGGGATCAGCCCTCCACGTGGCGCCTGAGGCCCTTGAGGGCGGAGTCGATGATCCGCTTCTCGCCCTTGCGCTTCACCATGCCGATCATGGGGATGCGGACGTCCACGGCCAGCTCGTAGGTGACCTCGGTGGCGCCGCCCTCCTCCGCGAGGACGTAGGAGCCGTGCAGCCCCGTGACGACCGTGCCCGGCTCCACCAGCTCCCACGTCACCCGGTCGTCGCCCTCCCAGGTGTAGGCGAGCCCGACGGTGTCGCTGAACGGGCCGCCGTCGAACGTGAGCCGGGCGCGGGCGGCCCGGCCGTCCTCGCCCGTCTCCTGCACGGTGAACTCGCGGATGCCGCTCGCCCACCGCGGGTACGCCTCCAGATCGGCGATCACCGCCATGATCTCGGCCTTCCCGGCCTTGACCGTGATGGAGGAACTCGTGCGGTCCGCCATCTGCGTCTCCCTCCGGCTCGCCCCGAACCCCTGCGGGCCCGCTGTCCCTAGAGAAGTATGGTTCACACCGTCAGGACGTAGGGCACACCGCGCGCGCGGAAGTGCCCGACGTTCACGCATTCGGTGCGGCCGATGCGGATCCGGCTCGCGAGCGGCTGATGGACGTGCCCGAACAGCACGTACCTCGGCTGCGTGCGGTGGACGGCCTCGAGGACGGCCTCGCTCCCGCGCTCGAACCTGCGCGCCACGGTGTCGTACAGCAGCTCGGGGACGGCGGGCGGGATGTGGCAGCACAGCACGTCCACCTCGCCGACCGCCTCGACCTTGGCCGCGTAGGCCTCCTCGTCCAGCTCGTAGGGGGTGCGGTACTCGGTGCGCAGGCCGCCGCCGACGAACCCGAACCGCAGCCCGCCGATCTCGGTGGTCTGGCCGTCCAGGACGTGGTGGCCGTCGCGCAGGTGCGCGTCCCACAGCCGGGGGACGTCGACGTTGCCGTAGGTCAGGTACGCCGGGGCGGGCATGGCCGCGAAAAGCTCGGCGTACTGGCGGTTCACGGCCCGCTCGATGTGCGGCCGGGCGTCCCCGTCCAGCGAGGCCCACAGGCCCCGGGAGAACTCGCGGGCCTCGTCGAAGCGCTTCTCGGTGCGCAGCCCGATGAAGCGGTCGGCGTTGTCCTGGCCGAACAGGTCGGCGAAGATCCCCTGCCCGTGGTCGTGGTAGTCGATGAACAGGATCAGATCGCCCAGGCAGATGAGCGCGTCCGCGCCGTCCGCCGCGCCCGCCAGCGCGTCCGCGCGGCCGTGGACGTCGCTCACCACATGGATCCTCATGAACCGAATGTAATAGCGCCGACCGCCGGAGTGAACGGGCGGGTCATGACGTTCGGCGCGACGTGGGCCGTTCGCAAAGGCTCGGTCGGCGGAGGGCCGTCAGCCGGCGGCGGCCGCCACGAGCGTGCGCCACTCGCGCACGAGCACGGGGTCGACCGTCGCGTCCCAGTCGCCGTCGGGACGCACGGCCGTCCCCACGTGGAAGGCGGTGACGCCTGCCGCGGCGAGAACGGCGACGTGCTTGCGGCGCAGCCCGCCCCCGGCCATGATCATCTTGGCCGCGGCGGGGTCCCCGACCGCGCGCCGCACGAGGACGTCGACCCCGGCGTCCACGCCGCGGGACGAGCCCGCCGTCAGCACCGTGTCGAGGCGGCCGCCGAACGCGCGGACGACGCCCCACGCCTGGGCGGGGTCGGCGGCGTGGTCCAGCGCCCGGTGGAAGGTCCAGGGCAGCGGGTCGGTGTCGGCGGCGAGCTTGCCGGTGGCGCCCGCGTCGACGTGCCCCGAGGAGTCGAGGAAGCCGAGCACGAACCCGTCGGCGCCCGCGTCGGCGAGGCCCGCCGCGGCGCGCCGCAGCCGGTCCAGCTCGGCCCCGGTGGTGCGGAACCCCGCGTTGGCGCGCAGCATCACCCGCATCGGCACGGACGTGGCCGCCCGGATCGCCGCGACGAGATCGGGGTCGGGGGTGAGCCCGTCCGCGGCCATGTCGGCGACGACCTCGACGCGGTCGGCGCCGCCCTCCTGCGCCGCGCTCGCGTCGTCAACGGTCAGCGCGATCACTTCGAGCAGCGACATGGCGACCCCCGGAACCCGTTGGCGGTGTGCGACCGGGTCAAGGGTAGGCGACCCGGCGGCGCGCTCCGGGGGCCGCCGGGCGGTCTTTGCCGTGCCGTTAACAGCCGCCGTTCGCGGCGGTGTTGCTACTCGTGGGTATCATGCGGCAACGGAGGAGTTCACGCGCCGCCGGCCGGACGGCCCGGCGCGCCCGGGGCTCCCCGCCGTCCTCGAAGACCGACGACAGGAGTGGGCCGTGCGCGAGTTCAGCGTCCCCGCGATGGTGGAGGTCCCCGACTCCGCCACTCTGACCGACGCGCCCTTCACCCGGGCCGTCGAGGAGCCGGGCCGGATCGTGCTGCGGCGCAAGAGCGGCGACGCGTGGAGCGCCGTCACCGCGGCGGAGTTCGCCGCCGAGACGGCGGGGATCGCCAAGGGCCTGGCCGCCGCCGGCGTCGAGCCCGGCGACCGCGTGTGCCTGCTGTCGCGGACCCGCTACGAGTGGACGCTCCTGGACTACGCGATCTGGGCGGCGGGCGCGATCTCCGTCCCGATCTACGAGACGTCCTCCGCCGAGCAGATCGAGTGGATCGTCGGCGACTCCGGGGCCAGGGCCGTGTTCGCCGAGACCGACGAGCACGTGGCGACCGTCGCGGGGCTCCGGGACCGGCTCCCCGGGCTGGCGCACGTGTGGGGCATCGACGCGGGCGGCGTCGCGGAGGTCGCCCGGCTCGGCGCGGACGTCGGCGACGACGTCGTCGAGGAGCGCCGCCGCTCCCGCTCCGCCGCGGACGTCGCCACGCTCGTCTACACCTCCGGCACCACCGGGCGCCCCAAGGGCTGCGAGATCACCCACGGGAACCTGGTGTCGACCGCCCGCAACGCCGTGCAGGGGGCGATCGCCGAGGTCGCCGTCGAGGGCAGCTCCACGCTGCTGTTCCTGCCGCTGGCCCACGTGTTCGCCCGGCTGATCGAGGTCGCCACCATCGAGGGCGGCATCGTGCTCGGGCACAGCGACGTCCCGAACCTGCTGCCGGACCTGGCCTCGTTCCGGCCGACGTTCCTGCTGGCCGTCCCCCGCGTGTTCGAGAAGGTCTACAACGGCGCCGAGCAGAAGGCCGCGGCCGACGGCAAGGGCAAGATCTTCAAGACGGCGGCCGACACCGCGGTCGCCTACAGCCGGGCGCTGGACGACGGCGGCCCCGGGCTCGGGCTGAAGGCCCGGCACAAGGTCTTCGACGTGCTCGTGTACCGCAAGCTGCGCGCGGCGGTCGGCGGACGGGTGCAGTACGCGGTGTCCGGCGGCGCCGCGCTCGGCGAGCGGCTCGGGCACTTCTTCCGCGGCGTCGGGATCACGATCCTGGAGGGCTACGGCCTCACCGAGACGACCGCGCCCGCCGCCGTCAACCGGCCCTCCGCCCTCAGGATCGGCACGGTGGGCCCGCCGATCCCCGGCGTCGACGTGCGCATCGCCGAGGACGGCGAGGTCCTCGTGCGCGGCGTCAACGTCATGCGCGGCTACTGGAACAACGAGGCCGCCACCAAGGAGGCCCTGGAGGACGGCTGGTTCCACACCGGCGACCTCGGCTCCCTCGACGAGGAGGGCTTCCTGCGGATCACCGGCCGCAAGAAGGAGATCCTCGTCACCGCCGCGGGCAAGAACGTGGCGCCCGCGCCGCTGGAGGACCGGCTCCGCGCGCACCCGCTGATCAGCCAGTGCCTCGTCGTCGGCGACGGCCGCAAGTTCATCAGCGCGCTCGTCACCCTGGACGAGGAGGCGCTCGGCCCGTGGAAGGCCCGGCACGGCAAGCCCGAGGCGATGACGGTGGACGAGCTGCGCCGCGACCCCGACCTCGTCGCCGAGATCGAGGCCGCGGTCGCCGACGCCAACAAGTCGGTTAGCCACGCTGAGGCGATCAAGAAGCACGTCGTCCTCGGCGTCGACTTCACCGAGGAGGCCGGGCACATGACGCCGAGCCTGAAGGTGAAGCGCAACGTGGTGATGAAGGACTTCGCCGACGAGATCGACGCCCTCTACACCGGCTGAGCCGGGGCGGCCCCCGCGGTCAGGCGCCCGGCGCGCCGCCGGACGCGGGACGCAGGGCCGCGACGGCGTCCCCGATCGGGGTGGAGCCGTTGAGCAGGTCCAGCGTGAGGCGGCGGACGTCGCCGGCGTCCAGCAGCGCCGCGATGACCGCCGCCACGTCGTCGCGGGTGACCGCGCCGTGCCCGATCGGCGGCTCGGCCAGCGCCACCAGCCCGGTGGGCGGGTCGTCGGTGAGGCGGCCCGGCCGCAGGATCAGCCAGTCCAGGGCGTCGCGGCGCCGCAGGTCGTCCTCGGCCGCGCCCTTGGCCCTGATGTAGGCCTCCCAGACCTCGTCGCGCCCGGGCGCGGGCGGCTCCCCGGCGCCCATCGCGGAGATCTGCACGAAGCCGCGGACGCCCGCGCGCTCGGCCGCGTCCGCCGCCAGCACCGCGGCGCCGCGGTCGACGGTGTCCTTGCGCGCCACGCCGCTGCCCGGGCCCGCCCCGGCGGCGAACACGACGGCGTCCGCGCCGGTCAGGTGGTCGGCCACCTCGTCGAGGGTCGCCGACTCCAGGTCGCACACGACCGGTCCCGCGCCGGTGTCCCGGACGTCCCCGGCGTGGCCGGGATTGCGGATGATGCTCAGCACGGTGTCCCCCCGTGCGGCCAGCAGCCGGGACAGCCGCAGTGCGATCTGCCCGTGCCCGCCCGCGATCACGATGTTCATGCCGCGATCGTAGGACGCGGCGGGCCCGGACGCGCGGACGCGCGCCCGGGCCCCCGCGGACCGGTTCCGCTCAGCGGCGGGGCTTGATCCGCGTCCCGGCCCTGGAGCCGTTGATCGCCTTGACCGCCTTGGCCATCAGCTGGTCGTCCATCACGTTGATGAGGTCGCCGTGGTCGGTGACCGGGTCGTGGCCCGACTCGGGGAAGCTGTCCAGCGCGAACGCCAGCGGCTTGGCCGGCAGGTTGTAGGCCAGGGTCATGCGCAGCTGCGGCACGGCCTTCGTGCCCTGCGGGCACTGCCCCGTCCGCGGGTCCGCGAACCGGATGTGGTCGCGGTGGTTGGCGCTGTCGGTGTTCTGGCCGTCCCAGCAGCTCGGGAAGTTCAGCACGCGCTCCACCTTGCTGCCGCGCGGGCACAGCGGGTACTTGTCGGTGAACGCCCGGTTCTCGAACCCGCTGCACGTCCAGCTCGCGTGCGCGTTCTTCAGGCCGTTCGTCACGGCCTTGGCGTCACCGGCGACGACGCGGATGAACCGCGGCATCGCGGTCACCTTGGCGCGCGGGTTGCCGAGGTACTGGATCTTGACGCTCGACGGGGTGACGATGCTGCCGACGTTGCCGTCCGCCTGGCTCTGCTGCGCCCGGTCCGAGGTGTCCTGACCGGCGCGGAGCCGGATCACCGGCCAGAAGTAGGCCGACTTGTCGCCGTTGGTGCACGTCGTCCCGGCGGCGGCGAACGTCTCGTCGGTGGAGAACGCGTTCGTGTCGAGATTGCCGACGTAGTCGTGGATGTGGTGCGCGCCGTTCACGACGCCCGGGGCGGCGAGCACGTTGTCGGGGTTGCTGTGGGCCTGGCCCTTGTTCACGCCGCAGCTGGACGCGAACACGCCGGTCGAGGCCTGGCGGCCGCGGCGGGGCTGCCGCACGCGCGGCGCCTTGCGGATGTCGACGAACTGGTCCGCGCGCAGGCTCGGATTCGCCGGCGCCTGCCCGCCGTTCTGGCCACCGTTCTGGCCACCGTTCTGCCCGCCGTTCTGGCCACCGTTCTGCCCGCCGTTCTGGCCGCCGCCGGGCTGCTGGCCGCCCTGCGGGTCGGCAGGCGGAGTCGTCTGGCCGCCGTCGATCGGGCCGCCGTCACCCATCTGACCGCCGTCACCCATCTGACCGCCGTCGCCCATCTGACCGCCGTCACCCATCTGGCCGCCGTCGCCCATCTGGCCACCGTTCTGCTGGCCGCCCTGGGGGTCGGTCGGCTGCGCGGCGGGGTCGGTCGGCTGGGCGGTCGGGTCCGCCGCCGCGGCGGGGATCCCCTGGTAGACCGTCGCGACCAGGGTCAGCGCCGGGATCAACGCGGCGAAGGCTTTCTTCTTTCGTCCCATCGAAAAACTGCTCCCTTTGCGGGGTCTCCGTCAGTGCAGAGCGCGCCTGGGAACCAGGCCCGTGCTCTCCAGCAGCGACATGTGCGTGTTGACGAATTTCAGGCACCGTTCGGCGAACGCGCGGATCTCGGTGTTCTCGGTCGCGGCGCGCACCTTGGCGATGACCGTGAAGACCTGCCCGTGGGCGGCACGCAACCGCAGCACGAACGTCTTGTCATAGTCGGCGCCGTATTTTCCCGACATCTCCCTCAGCCAGCTCTTCTGGCTGCCGTTGGGCTCGTTGGGAAGCAGCACGCCCAGTTTCTGCGCCTCGGCGCGGGTGTCGGCGTCCAGCTGCATGTGCTGGCGCATGATGATCTCGCCGACCTCCTTCACCCGGGGGCTGGAGGCGCGCTGCGCGGCCTGCTGCCCCGCGGGCATCTCCCAGAGGCCGGCCTGCCGGACCTTCACCAGGAGCTGCCTGTCCAGAGTGCTGAGCCGGCCCCAGCGGGTGTTGACGGTGCCACCGAGGTTCGCCGCGCCGCTCGCGGGCGTGCCGACCGGGCTCATGACGACCGCGAAGGCCGCCACGACGGCGGCCGCGGCCGCCAGCACCAGCAGCAGGCGCCCCTTGCCGAGGCGCGGGAGCGTGCGCTTTCCGGCGATTCCGTAGGATTTCCTCAAGGGCTCTCGTCCCTCCTTCCAAGGATCTCTCGACGGACCCGGCGCGGGTTCGTCCGGAGATACGCAGCGGAACACCCCGGAGGTTCAACGATGTCCACCTGTTGTCATTTCTTTCTGCGCCCGGAATTCAGTGCCGCGAGGGCGCCCCGGGGACTCCGCCGACGACACGAAGCGCCAATGCGGGGCACATCGCGACCGCCTTCTGAACGTCCTTCTCCATCCACGACGGAATGTCGGTGCCGAGCACGACGGGAAAGCCGTACCGGTCGAGCTGGATCAGCTCGGGCACGAGGTAGGCGCACAGGCCGTGCCCGTCGCACCGGCTCCAGTCGATCGCGACCCGCCCCTCCGTGCCGTCCGGCACCGGCAGCGGCAGCACCCCGTAGGTCGACTGGCCGCACCCGCCTCCCCACCGGTGCGCGTCGATGTCGGCGGTGAAGGCCTCCATCGCCGACAGGACGAACCTGGCCGTCCCGTCGGGGTGGGTGCAGGCGCCGCGGCCCCGGCCGACGCCGGCGGCGCGGCGCACGCCGTCCACCGTCCCGGCCCCCTCGGTGAGCGCCATCAGGGACCGGACGACGTCGGGCAGCCCGAGCCGGCACGGCCCGCACTGCCCGGCGGACTGCGCCGCGAGGTAGGAGGCGATCCGGGTCACCTCTCCGAGGGGGCAGGTGCCCTGGGTGAGCGGCAGGATGATCCCCGCGCCCACCGTCCCGCCGACGCGGCGCATCCCCGCGCGCGACAGGACCGCCCGCGACACCGCGGCCGGGTCGAGCCACATCCCGTGGTAGCCGCCGACGAGCACGCCCGGCGACGCCGGCACCCCGCAGTGGTCGAGGACGGCCCGCAGCGGCGTGCCGAGCGGCGCCTCCACGACCTGCGTCCCGCCGATCGTCAGCAGCGTGGTGCCCGGCTCGTCCTCCGTTCCGGCCGAGGCGTACAGGTCGGGGCCGAGGGAGACGAGCACCGCGAGCTGCGCGAACGTCTCGGTGTTGGACAGCAGGGTCGGGAAGCCGTCCACCCCCGAGTCGGACGCGCGGACCTTGACGCCCGGCGGGATCGGCGTCTCCCCGTTGATCGCGCGGATCACCGCGCCGCTCTCCCCGGAGATGAACCGCTCGGTAAGCCGCACCACCCGGGCCGGCATCCGCCGCTCGCTGATCGCGGCGCGGACCGACCGGGCGGCCTCGTCGCTCTCGACGGCCAGCACGATCCGCTGGGTCCCGAGCGCGCTCGCCGCGATCTGCGCGCCGTCGAGCACCAGGTGCGGCGCCCTGCCGAGCAGCACCTTGTCCTTGGCGCTGCCGGGCTCGCCCTCGGCGCCGTTGACCACCACGACGACGTCCTCGCTGGACCCGCGCTCGTCGCCCCTCTCGCCGGGCAGCAGCGCGGTCCGGTCGGCGGTCGGGTGGTCGACCCGCGCCGCGACCGCCATCAGCTTGCGGGCGAACGGGAACCCCGCCCCGCCGCGTCCCCTCAGGTCGACCTGCTCGGCGATGCGCACCAGGTCGTCCAGCGCCGGCGCGCGGAGCCTGCCGTGCACCGCGAGGTGCCGGTCGAGGTCCAGCCGGTCGAACCGGTCGAACCCGAGCGTCAGCCGCGGCCCGCCGATATTGGAGACGGTGACGGTCGAGGTCATCGGAGGACCTCGGTGTCGCGGCCCGGTCCGGTGACGGGCATGCCGCGCGGGTCCGCGACGGTCTGCCGGGAGTCCGCGAAGTCGCGCGGGTCGCCGAGGTCGCGCGGATCGTCGAACGGGTCCTCCGCCGCCCGGGCGCGGGCCCTCGCGGCGGCCCGCCCCTCCTCGTGCTCGCGCGCCGCCATGGCGCGCCGGTCGCGGCGGCGGCCCGCGCCGTCCGGCAGCGAGAACGCCTCGACGTCCTCGCCGGCCCGGTGGACGTCCCGCGGCCTGATCACCACGACCATGCGGGTGACCAGGGCGAGGACGACGAACACCACGCTCATCACGTAGCTCAGCACGACCCACGGCGCCGCGGCCCGTCCGGTGATCAGGCCGTGCACGATCGCGAGCGGCCAGGACACGTAGGCGACGGCGTGCATCGACCGCCACACCCAGGCCTTGCCGCGGAACGCGAACCGCGCCCGCAGCAGCCCCGTGACCACGATGAGGAGCATCAGGTCGGAGGCGAGGGTGCCGAGGCCGATCGCGCCGGCGTCCGGCACCACGACCTGCACCGGCAGCGCGAGGCCGCTCATCACCTTCACCGTGACGTGCGCGACCAGCATCGCCGTCGCGACGACGGCGGAGGCGCGGTGCACCGCCTGGGCGAGCACCCGGTGCCGGATCTTCAGGATGAGGCGCTCGGTGGCCAGCAGCCCGCTCATCACCGCGGTGGTCAGCGCGACCAGCGCGAAGACGCCGGCGTAGAAGCTGAGGAAGTACTGCACGTTCGCGACCGCGACGGCACCCTGCGGGGTCGCCGCGCCGACCAGCACCAGCACCGCGCCGGCGAGCACCACGCGCAGCGCCCAGGTGGGCACCGCGGGATCATCACTGTTGCGAATTCGCACCGCTCGGACTCCTGTTCTAGGTGGCGGCCGGCGCCGGGGCGCCGGCCGGTCCGGCGCCGTCCTTCTCCGGCTTCTTGCCGGGGGACGGCGTTGACGACGGAGAGTCGTCCGCGGCGGGGACCGGGCCGAGGTTGGCCAGCAGGCCCCCGGGAAGCACCTGGAGGACGCCGCGTTCGGCGAAGCCGAGGAGCGGCTTGGCGCGCTCGCGGAACGTCCAGCCGCCGATCTCGGCGCCGTCGAGCGGGACCGCACCGCCGCCGCGGCGCAGCCCGAACGCGACCTCGGCGCGGGGCGCGGCCGCCCCGCCGCAGGGCCGCCCGGAGCCGGTGCGGCCGAGCGCGTCGCCCTGCTCGACGACGCTGCCGTCGCGCAGCTCGGTCACGCCCCGCATCCCGTAGTAGGTGGACGCGAGGCCGCTCGGGTGGATCACCATGACCACGGCGCCGGCCTGGCTGGAGCAGAACCGGTAGAGGCGCCCGCCGCCGGCGGCGAGGACGCGGCCGTCGCCGCCGGAGAACGCCAGCGACGCCAGCGGGCGCGCCGCCACGGCGTCGTCGGAGGTCGTCATCGACCACGCCTGGCCGGTCTTCCACGGCAGCATCAGCCGGTCGCCCGCCCGCGTCCCGTTGACGAGCGTGGCGGCCTGCGCGGCGCTCAGCGCGCCGTACCTGCGCAGGAGCCTCGACTCCGCCGGCGACATGAGGTCCGCGGGGGCGGCTCCGAGGAGCGAGGCGAACGCCGTCGCGCCGGACAGCCCGACCTGCCACTGGCGGCCCGTCCAGTGGGCGGCGTAGAAGGCGAGCTCGGGGCCGGCCGCGCTGGCCTCGGGAACCGGGATCGCACTGGTGCCGAAGACCCAGGTGCGGTCGGCGCTCTGGCGGGTGGCGCCCACGAACGGCTGCCGTGTCAGCGCCGCCCCGTAGGCCTGCCGCGCCGCGTCGTCCCTGCGGGGAGGCGCTGCACTGCCAGACCCGCTCGCCCTTGGATCGGATCTCGGCCAGGTACTTGTCGGCGACCGGGAAGGGCTGGAGTTCGAC
>NZ_JBEUPA010000202.1:0-12080 GCF_040492065.1 Actinomadura sp. NPDC000929
CCGAAAATCCCGAAACACCCCGCGAAGAACCGCCGCTCCACACCATCCCGCTCGCTGAACTGCACCGACAGGAAACGCACCAGCGCCTGCGCCACGGTGAGTCTCACGAGCGTCCCTCCGGCGAGGTCAGGGGCAGCCGGGGGTCCACCGGCTGCCCTTCCCAGGTGTCGCGGATCCAGGCGTGCGCCGGGTCGTCGCAGATGCGCCACGCGCGCTCCGGCGACGGCCCGGCCATCACGTTCAGGTAGTACAGGTCGTGCCCCGGCGGCGCCATCGACGGGCCGTGCCAGCCGTGCGGGATCAGCACGGCGTCGCCGCTGCGGACCTCCGCCAGCACGTCGATCGGACGTCCCGGCGAGCCGTAGACACGCTGGTAGGCCATGCCGTCCCGGGCGACCTCGAAGTAGTAGATCTCCTCCAGGACCGACTCGCCGGGCCTCTGCTCGTCATGCTTGTGCGGCGGGAACGACGACCAGCACCCGGCCGGCGTCAGCACCTCGCACGCGATCAGCTTCTCGGCGAACGGGAACCCCTCCGGCGTCCCGAAGTTGTTGACCTGCCGGCTCGCCGACCCCGCGCCCCGCAACTCCACCGGGACCTTCTCCGCCGGTCCGTAGCGCGGTGCGAGCCGCCGCTCGCACCGGGCGCCCGCCAGCGCGAACCGCCCGCCGCCGCGGACGGTCACCCGGGCGTCGCGCGGCACGTAGGCGAAGTCGCTGACCCGGGCGAAGACGTCCTCGCGGCCCTCCAGCTCGAACCGCTCGCCGTCGCACTCCACGGCGCACGACCCCGCCAGCGGCAGCACGATCGTCTCGAACTCACCGGTGTCGAACGTGTGGGAGCCGCCTTCCGGCAGCTCCAGAACCCGCAGCCCCGAATAGGCCCAGCCGGCCGACTCGGGGGTCACGACGAGCCCGTACGGGGCTTCGGCGGCGGTTCCGGCGGGGAGGTGGTACTTCATCGTGGCTCCTTGAGGAGTTCGTCGACCTCGTCTTGCGTGGGCATCGCGTCGGAGCAGGCGATACGGGACGCGACGATCGCCCCCGCGGCGCCCGCGAACCCGACGAGCCGCCGCAGGTCCCATCCGGCGAGGAGGCCGTGGCAGACGGCGCCGCCGAACGCGTCTCCGGCGCCGAGTCCGTTGACGACGTCCACCTTGACGGGGGGCACCTCCACGACCTCGTCGGCCGTCGCCGCGAGGACGCCTTCCGGGCCCATCTTCACGATGGCGAGCTCCGGGCCGCGGGCCAGGATCGCGCGGGCGGCGGCGCGCGGCTCCCGCTCCCCCACGGCGACCTCGCACTCCTCCAGGTTTCCGACCGCGACCTTCGCCCGTTCCAAGGCGAGGCCCGCCCAGTGCGGGGCCTCCGACGGGTCGTCCCACAGCATCGGCCGGTAGTCGAGGTCGATGACGGTCTGCCCGGGGTGCTCCCCCAGCGCGGTCAGGGTCGCCTCCCTGCTGGGCTCCTGGGAGAGGCCCGTGACCGTGGCCCAGACGATGCGCGCCGAGCGGATCGCGTCGAGGTCGAGCTCGTCCGGACGGATCTCCAGGTCGGGAGCCTTGGGGTAGCGGTAGAAGTACAGCGGGAAGTCGTCGGGCGGGAAGATCTCGCAGAAGGCCAGCGGGGTCGGCAGGCCGGGGACGGCGGTGACGAACCGGTCGTCCACGCCGTAGCCCCGGAGGGCCTTGTGGACGAACCGGCCGAAGGGGTCCTCCCCCGTGCGTGTGACGACGGCGGTCCTGCGGCCGTACCTGGCCGCCGCCACGGCGACGTTGGTCGGGCTGCCGCCGAGGTACTTGCCGAACGACTCGACGTCCTCCAGCGGCGTGCCCACCTGGTTCGGATAGACGTCGACGCTGACCCGCCCCATCGTGATGAGGTCGAACGTCATCGGGCCACCCCGGCGAGGTAGTCGAGGCTCCTGCGGACGTCGCCGCACGGTCCGGCGTCCCGCGCGGGTTCGCCGGTGAGGACGGTGTCCTGCTCCATCACCCACCAGCCTTCGTAACCGGAGACCTCCAAGGTCCGGATGATGTCGGGGATGTCGATGTCGCCGTCCCCGAGCGGCTTGTACAGACCGTCCCGCACCGCGCTCGTGTACGTGATGTCTCCCTTGAGTACCTGTTGGGCAAGTCCCACGTCCACGTCCTTCAGATGGACATGCGCTATGCGCGGCGCCGCGAAACGCGCCAGCCACACCGGATCGGTCCCGCCGACCAAGAGGTGCCCTGTGTCGAGGCAGAGCGGGATGCTGCATCCGCCCAGCACGCGTTCGACCTCGGCGCGCCGCTCCACGACCGTCCCGACGTGAGGATGCAGGGTGGCGAGCCTGCCGCGCTCGGCGGCGCGCGCGGCGATCGCGTCGAGGTTCGCGAGCAGCGCCGCCCACGCCTTGGTGTCGAGGACGGGGCGCTCGTCGTATCCGTCGAGTCCGGTCGCGGCGGCCAGGACGAGGACACCGTCGATGTCGTCCAGCGCCTGCTCGACCACGGGCAGCGGGTCGAACGCAGGGTCGTGCAGAACGACGGGCACGAACGCCCCTACGAGACCCAGGCCGAACGAGGTCAGCAGTTCGTCCCGCTCCTGCGCGGCCCTGGGGAGGAAGCCGTCCGGCCCCAGTTCCGTGGCGGCGAGGCCGAGGTCGCGCATCTCGGCGAGCACCCGGTCCGGTTCCATCTGGTGGCCCCAGCCGGGCACCTCGCACACACCCCACGAGATCGGCGCGCCGGCGATCCTCACCGCCGCACCTCCTCGACGGCCACCATCCGCCCTTGCCGCATGGACAGCTCGCACGCCTCGGCGAGGTAGAACGCCTCCAGCGCCTCTTCCGGCGGGCACGGATTGGCGCGGCGGCCCGCCACGACGTCCGCGAAGGCCCGCAGTTCGGCGTCGTAGGCGTCGGTGAAGCGCTCCATGAAACCGCCGTAGGGCGCCCTGGGCTGGTCCCCGTCCGGGAGCGCGGTCGCGGGCGTCCGGTCGTCCAGGCCGGCGATGACGCTGTCCTTGGACCCGAACAGTTCCAGGCGCGCGTCGTACCCGGCGGCGTTGTAGCGGGTGGCCGAGACCTGGCCGAGCGCCCCGTCGTCCAGGACGAGCATCGCCGAACCCGTGTCGACGTCCCCGGCCTCGCGGAAGAAGTCGTCGCCCCGGTTGGCGCCCACCGCCATCACGCGGACGACCTCGCGGCCCGTGACGAACCGGATGAGGTCCAGGTCGTGGATGAGGCAGTCGCGGAACAGCCCGCCGGAGGTGGGGACGTACTCGGCCGGCGGCGGCGCCGGGTCGAAGCTGCACGAGCGGACGGTGTGCAGCCAGCCGAGCCTCCCGGACGCGAGGGCCTCGCGCGCCGCCGCGTTCCCGGCGTCGAACCGGCGCTGGAACCCGACCTGCACCGGAACGCCGCCGCCGGCCGCCGCCCGGACGATTTGGAACGTTCCATCAATGTCGGACGCGAGCGGCTTCTCGCAGAAGACGGGGGTTCGCGCCGCCACGGCGCGCTCCACCAGGGCCGCGTGCGCGTCCGTGGCCGCCGCGACGACCAGGCCGTCCAGTCCGGCGGAGAAGAGCCCCTCGACGGTCTCCAGCGCGGTGACCTCGGACGGTCCCCCGCCCAGGCGCGCGGCCAGATCCCGGGCGCGCCCCGGTGCGGCGTCCGCGACGACCACCGCCTCGACCTCGGGCAACTCTCGCAACGCGGCGGCGTGGCGCGCACCGATGCGCCCCGCGCCGGCCAGTCCGATCCTCATCGATCCCCTCCCGGTGGGCGGTCAGATGGAGACACGAGTCTGATGGAGCGTTCCAGACGCGTCAACGCCCCGACCGTCCGCCTCTCCGGTAATGGAGGTGTCCGAAATCCCGGCCCTTACTCGGGGGCTCGGCTGTCGCCGGAGGCATACCAAGCGCTAGTTTTGCCCTATGCGGATCTTCGTCACCGGCGCCTCCGGGTTCGTCGGGTCCCACGCCGTCCGCGCCCTGCTCGCCGCCGGGCACCGGCCCCGCGCGCTGGTCCGCGACCCTGCCAGAGCGGCGCAGGTCCTGCGCGCCGTCGGCGTCGACCCCGGGGACGTCGAACTCGTCCCCGGCGACATGCTGGACGAGGACGCGGTCGCCGAGGCGCTCCGCGGCTGCGACGCCGCGATCCACACCGCCGCGGCCATCGGGGTGACCGGAGGCGCCGGCGACCTGGTGGAGGTGAACGTCCGGGGCACCCGCAACGTGGTCGGCGGCGCCGTCGCGCAGGGCCTGGCGCCGGTGGTCCACGTGTCGACGATCGCGGTGTTCGTCCCGCCGTCCGGCCCCGTCATCACCGCGGACGGCGCCCTGGCGAGCCCCCGGACCGACTACGGCCGGTCCAAGCTGGCGGCCGAGCACTACGTGCGCGGCCTCCAGGAGGACGGCGCGCCGGTCACCATCGTCTACCCCGGCGGCGTGTGCGGCCCGAACCAGCCGACGCTGGACGCGCTGATGGAGGGCCTCGCCGCCGCGCTCGGCAAGGTGTGGCCGCTTCCGGGCGGCGGCGTCTCGGTCGTCGACGTCCGCGACCTCGGCGAGGCGTTGGCACGTTCCGTCGAGGCGCGGCAGGGCCCCAGCCGCTGGGTGCTCGGCGGCCACTACCTGACCTGGCCGCAGTACGCCGACCTGTGCGACCGCCTCACCGGCGTCCGGTGCCGCCGCGTCCGCGTGCCCAGCCGCCTCATGCTCGCGCTGGGCTCCGTCCTCGACGCGGCCAAGCGCGTCCGCCGCTTCGACTACCCGCTCACCCGCGACGCCGCCGAGTTCATGGTCACGCTGGTGCCGACCGACGACCGCCCCGTCCTGGACGCCCTCGGGCTCACGCTGCGCCCCGTCGAGGAGACCGTCGCCGACGGCCTGCGCTGGCTGGCCGAGAGCGGCCATCTGAATCCGCGCCGGGCCGGACGGCTCGCCGCCAAGGAGGCCCCGATGCCGACCCTCGTCCAGCGCACCTTCGGCCCGGTCTTCCACCGGGTCTCGGGCGCCGAATGGTTCTCCCGGGTGGGGCCCAAGATCGTCCCGCCCGTCGACCGGACGCTGCACCGGCTCACCGGCGGACGGCTCATGCTCGGCCAGCTCCTCGTGCCGAGCCTCGTGCTGACGACGACCGGCGCCGTCAGCGGCCTCCAACGGCAGACGCCGCTCGCGTGCCTGCCCGACCGGGAGGGCGGCTGGTACGTCGTCGGATCCAACTTCGGCCGGGAGAAGCACCCCGCCTGGACGGGCAACCTCCTGAAGAACCCCGGCGCGCAGGTCAGCTTCCAGGGCCGCACCGTCCCGGTCACCGCCCACCTCCTGGACGACGTCGAGCGCAAGGAGATCTGGCCTCGCCTCACCGCCGTCTGGCCCGTCTACGACCGCTACGTGGAACGCACCGAGCGGCAGCTCAGGGTCTTCCGCCTGACCCCCCGCTAACGGCCGCGGAGGGTCCTGGAGAGCCGCCGGCCCAGGAGCAGGTAGGCGAGCACGACACCGATGACGTTCAGGATGACGTCGTCGACGTCGAAGGCCCGTCCCATCACGAACGTGCCCTGGACCGTCTCGATGGCCAGCGAGAGCATGCCGCTCACCAGCGCCAGCCGCAGGGGGCCGCGGAGGGTCGTCCAGACCAGGGGCAGGAGCACTCCCAGCGGCGCCAGGAGTATCACGTTGCCGCCGATCTGGAGGAGGGCCTCCTTCGTCGGGCGGTCCATATAGAACCGGAGCGACCTGCCGGGATCGGTGTTCCCGCCTGCCTGCCCGTTGTCATGGACGGGCGTCAGCGTGAGCCTGAACGCGAAATAGAAGAAGACGCCAAGAAAGCCCAACGCGATGATGACGACCAACGCGCGCAGGGCGACGACGTACCAAGGGACCCTCTCGCCCGCTGCTGCGGGCTGCCACATCTCGACCAACACGCGGCGCGGTCTGCCCCGTCCGCCGCGGTCCATGCACGGTCCCGGGTTTCGGGCGACCAGATAGTCCATTGAAGTCAGAACGCCCGTGCCGGGACGAACCCGGCACGGGCGTTCCGCGCGCCGCGATCAGACGGCGACCGGGGTGGTGGCGGGCTCCAGGGCCAGGTCCAGCACCTCGCGGACGTCGCTGACGGCGAACACCGTCATCGTGTCGAGCACCTCGGCCGGGACGTCCTCCAGGTCCGGCTCGTTGCGCTTCGGCACGATCGCGGTGGTGATGCCGAGCCTCGACGCGGCCAGCAGCTTCTGCTTCAGCCCGCCGATCGGCAGCACCCGCCCGGTCAGCGACACCTCACCGGTCATCGCCACGTCCGAGCGCACCGGGCGTCCCGACAGCAGCGACGCCAGCGCCGTCGTCATCGTGATGCCCGCGCTCGGGCCGTCCTTCGGGATCGCCCCGGCGGGCACGTGGACGTGCACGCCGCGGTCCTTCAGGTCGCCGACCGGCAGCTCCAGCTCCGCGCCGCGCGAGCGCAGGTAGCTGAGCGCGATGCGCGCCGACTCCTTCATGACGTCGCCGAGCTGGCCGGTGAGCGTCACGCCGGTGTCGCCGGTCTCCCGGTCGGCCAGCGACGCCTCGATGTAGAGCACGTCGCCGCCCGCGCCGGTGACCGCGAGGCCCGTGGCCACGCCCGGCACGCCGGTGCGGCGCTCGTTCCTGCTCAGCTCGACCTCCGGGGTGAACCGCGGCCGGCCGAGGTAGTCCTTCAGGTCGTCCGCGCCGATCCGGACGGGCAGCGCCGCCTTCCCGAGCGCGACGTTGGCCGCGACCTTGCGCAGCACCCGCGCGATCGAGCGGTCCAGGGACCGGACGCCGGCCTCCCGGGTGTACTCGGCCGCCAGCAGCCGCAGCGCGTCGTCGCCGAAGGCCACCTCGGACGCCTCCAGCCCCGCCTTGTCGAGCTGGCGCGGCAGCAGGTGGTCGCGGGCGATGGTGACCTTCTCGTGCTCGGTGTAGCCGTCCAGCTGCACCAGCTCCATCCGGTCGAGCAGCGGCCCGGGGATCGCCTCCACCACGTTCGCGGTGGCGAGGAACAGCACGTCGCTCAGGTCGAGCTCCACCTCCAGGTAGTGGTCCCGGAAGGTGTGGTTCTGCTCGGGGTCGAGGACCTCCAGCAGCGCCGCGGTCGGGTCGCCCCGGTAGTCGGCGCCGACCTTGTCGACCTCGTCCAGCAGGACGACGGGGTTCATCGTCCCCGCCTCGCGGATGGCCCGGACGATGCGCCCCGGAAGGGCGCCCACGTACGTGCGGCGGTGCCCCCGGATCTCGGCCTCGTCCCGGACGCCGCCCAGGGCGACCCGGACGAACTCGCGTCCCATGGCCCGCGCGACCGACTCGCCCAGCGACGTCTTGCCGACTCCGGGAGGGCCGGTCAGCGCCAGCACCGCGCCGCTCCTGCGTCCGCCCACGACGCCCAGGCCGCGCTCCTCGCGCCGCTTGCGCACGGCCAGGTACTCGACGATGCGCTCCTTGACGTCGTCGAGACCGGCGTGGTCGGCGTCCAGGATCTCCCGGGCGCCCGCGATGTCGTAGGCGTCCTCGGTCCGCTCGTTCCACGGGATGTCGAGGACGGTGTCCAGCCAGGTGCGGATCCAGCCGCCCTCGGGCGAGGCGTCGGACGACCGCTCCAGCTTGTCGACCTCCTTCAGCGCCGCCTCGCGCACCTTCTCGGGAAGGTTCGCGGCCTCGATCCGGGCCCGGTAGTCGTCCTCCTCGTCGGCCGGGTCGCCGTTCAGCTCGGCCAGCTCCTTGCGGATGGCCTCCTGCTGCTGGCGCAGCAGGAACTCCCGCTGCGTCTTCTCCATGCCCTCCTGGACGTCCTTGCGGATGGTCTCCGCCACGTCCAGCTCGGCGAGGTGGTCGCGCGCCCACCCGATCACCAGGGTGAGCCGCTCCACGAGGTCGACGGTCTCCAGGACCTCGATCTTCTGCTCGTCGGTGAGGTACGGCGCGTACCCGGCGTTGTCGGCCAGTGTGGAGGGGTCGTCGATCTGCTGCACGACGTCCACGACCTGCCAGGCGCCCCGCTTCTGCAGGATCGCGCTGACCAGCCCCTTGTACTCCTTCGCCAGCTCCTGCGCCCGCCCGGTCGCCGGCGGCGCCTCCACCGCCGTCCCCTCGACCCACAGCGCCGCGCCCGGCCCGGTCGTCCCGGTGCCGATCCGCACCCGCTGCACGCCGCGGACGACCGCGCCCGGCTCACCGCCGGGCAGCCGCCCCTCCTGCTCGATCACGCCGAGCGTGCCGATGCCGGCGTACTGCCCGTTCAGCCGGGGCACCAGCAGCACGCGCGGCTTGGCCGCCGACCGGATGCCCGGCCCCTTGGTCTGCGCCACCGCCCGCGCGGCCTCGACGGCGGCCCGGACCTCGCCGCTCTCCGACAGGTCCAGGGGCACCACCATGCCGGGCAGAACGACCCCGTCCTCCAGGGGCAGCACCGGCAGCGTCAGGGTCTCGCTCATGCTCAGCTCCAACTCAGTAGGACACCCAACCGCAAGATTGAGTCACTCACACTCAAGAAAACGGAGCAGCATTTTGTTTCCGCAGCAACGTTCGCTCTCAGCGATCACATCCCGAGCCGCCGCCCTGGGACTCGGCCGGCGCCTCTGGGGTGCGAGAAGCCGCAGCGGCAGCACCGACGCCATCACGCGATACGGAAGCGGCACCTTCCAGCCACAGGCCATCGCGCGAACACTCTCAGTAAAGTTCGAGCAACAGACAGCGACCGACGGTCTCCCGGCCGCGGGTCGCGCCCCCCGATGGCCAGAACGGCGGAACGGCGGGAACATCCGATGAACATGACGACCAGAATCACCGCGATCGCGGCGGCAGCCGGGCTGGTGCTCGGCGCCCACTCCAGTGCGGCGTTAGCCCTCGGAGCGCGGCCGGCGGCCGCGGCGGCGACCGGCGCGCGGGCTCAGGCGCCCGGACGGCACTGCGTGGTCCACCTGGGCGAGCGGGGGCGGACGAGCTGCCACCGCACCTTCCGCCAGGCCATCGCGGCCGCCACCGGCGGCCGGGTCGCCGACGCTCCCCTCGACCCGGCCGCCGCGGTGTCCGACCAGACGTTCAACCACCACCTCGACTCGACGGCCGACGGCAAGAAGCACGCGCGGGTCGCCGTCCAGGACGCCATCGTGGTCTCCATCGAGTACCAACACGCCGACTTCGGCGGCTCCAGCAGGGTGTTCACGGGAACCCACCCGTGCACGGCCACCACTGGTGACGTGGACTTCGTCTACTCGAACCTGGCGGCGGTCGGCTTCGACGACACGATCTCGTCGTTCATGACCTTCGGCAACTGCTTCGTGTCCCACTTCGAGAACCCGGACTTCGGCGGCATCCGCACCGTGTTCGAGCCGACCCGGTCCTACATCGGCGATCTGATGAACGACCGGTCCTCGTCCCTGCAGTGGTCCTGACCCCTCGTCGCCCCGGTCCGGGACGGCCGTCCGTTCTGGACCGGGGCGGTCTGACGCGACCGTGCCCGGACGTGGCAGGCTCGGCGCATGGAGCGAACTGCGGGCGCTGAGCGCGGCGGATGGCGAAGGCGGGTCCGCGGGCTGCCGCCGGCCGCCGTGTGGTTGCCGGTGACCCCTTCACCAGCCCGCGCCGATGCGCATGGCGCACGGTCGCGCCGGCCGTGTCCGCCTTCGGCGCTGCCCTGGGCCCGGTGAGGGTGCGCGAATACCGTTATGTCGGCCCTGCCGACATCCTCGAGCAGGCACGGCCCGGGCGGCGCGGCCAGGCGATCGGGTCGCCGGGCGACCTCGCCGTCTGGCTGGCGGGGCAGACCGCGCAGGACGCGGGGGAACCGTTCACCTACGTGGTCGACCTGGGCGGGACGCTGCGCCTGGCCCCGCAGCGCAGCGAACACGTCGCCTGCGCGGGCCGCGAACCCGTGCTGGGCGCGGGTGAGATCACGTTCGCCGCGAGCGGGGGCGCCTGGACGGTCAGCGAGATCAGCAACCAGTCGACCGGCTACTGCCCCGACCCGTCCTCCTGGACGGCCGTCGCGGCGGCCCTCGACCGGGCCGGCCTCGAACGTCCCCCCGAGTTCACCCACCCGATCGTGTTCCGACGGTGCCGGCGGTGCCGCCAGCGCAACATCGTGAAGGACGACCACTACGTCTGCGCCGTATGCGGGGGCGACCTGCCCGCCGCCTGGAACATGGACGAGCCCCACGCGCGCTGAGGCTCACGGAAAACCCGTTGCGGGCGGGGTCGGGCGCATGCCAGGGTCGGCGCGAAGATCTTGGATGCGCTACGGGAGGTCGCGCGTGTACACCGCTTCCGGCAAGGCCACTACCGGCGTCTCGGCGACGAGGCGCGCGGCGGCTTAGGCCGGCACCGCTCCACGACGCCGAGGCGATTCCGGCGGGGGGTCGATCCCCCGCTCTCCCGGCCTGCGCGGATTCCGCGCCGGTGTCGACTCGACGTGGAGCATCCTTGTCTTCTCCCCTGCCCGCGGCGGACGCCTCGATCGACCGCCGCACGCTCTTCCTTCTCTCTCTGACCTGCGGCGTCGCCGTGGGGAACATCTACTTCCCGCAGGCGGTGAGCCCGCTCATCGCGTCCGGGCTGCACGTGGCGCCGGACTCGGCGGCGCTGGTGGTGACCGCGGCGCAGTTCGGGTACGGAGCCGGAAACTTCCTGCTGGTGCCGCTCGGCGACCGGTTCCCGCACCGTCCGCTGATCGTGGCGATGCTCGCCGTCACCGGCGCGGCGATGCTCGGCGCGGCGGCCGCGCCCGGGCTGGCGGCGCTGATCTGCGCGAGCGCCGTGACCGGGGTCACGACCGTCGTCGCGCAGGTCATCGCGCCGATGGCGGCCGGCCTGGTGGGTGCCGAGCGGCGCGGCGCGGTCATGGGGACGCTGCTGGCCGGCTCGATCGGCGGCATCCTGCTGGCCCGCACGTTCGGCGGGTTCGCCGGCGAGTGGCTCGGCTGGCGGGCCCCGTACCTGATCGCCGCGGTCGCCACCCTGGCGATCGCCGCGGCGCTGGCGTTCACGCTGCCGGCGACCGTCCCGCCGTCGCGGCAGTCCTACCCGGCGCTGCTGGCCGCGCCGCTGCGGCTGCTGCGCGAGGAACCGGAGTTGCGGCGGTCGTGCCTCTACCAGGCGACGCTCTTCGGCGGGTTCCAGGCCGTCTGGACGGGCCTCGCGCTGTATCTCACGGGCCCCGGGTACGGGCTCGGGGCGCAGGCGGTCGGCGTCCTCGCGCTGGTCAGCGCCGGCACCATGGCCGCGATGCCCGCCGCGGGACGCCGGGTGGACCGGCGGGGCCCGGACCCGGTCAGCCTCCTCGCGATCACCGGGACGCTCGCGGCGGCCGGGGTGCTGGCGCTGGGCGCCCTCGGCGGAGCGCCGGGGCTCGCGGCGCTCGGCGCCGGGACGCTGCTGCTGGACGTCGCGCTGCAGTCCGGCATGATCGCGAACCAGGCGCGGATCTTCGCGCTGCGCCCGGACGCCCGCAGCCGCGTCAACACCGCCTACATGACGTGCGCGTTCCTCGGCGGCAGCACCGGATCGTGGCTCGGAGCGGCCGCCTGCACGCGGTTCGGCTGGACGGCCGTGTGCCTGCTCGTCGCCCTGCTGGCCGGCGTCGCGCTCGCCCGGCACCTGCTGCGCCGTCCCGGGGGACCGGACCCGCGGGCCGGCGGGGCAACGCGGAGGCAAAGGCCCCTTCGCGATCTTGATTCTTTGCCTGGGGGCCGGTTTACGCGCGCATGACGCGAGGGTACCTAACGCAACGAGATCGTGACGCAGGGTGAACGGCAGGTACTCGGGCGGCAAAGCCCCAGGTAGAACGTCAGGAGGCGGCAGATGAACCGTGGCGAACACGCGAACCGGGCCGCCTCCGCGTCCCGTTCCCCGCGCGGCCCGGTCCGTACGGCCGAGAACGTTCGCGACGTACCGCGCCGCGGCCGCCCCCGCCCCCCGGCGGGTGCCGCGGAGGGCGGGCACGGCGACACACCTCGGGTCCTCGGCCGTACCGGACCGTCCCCGCGCCGCCTCCCTCCCCCGGGCCCCGTGCCGCTCGCCCCCGCGGCACCGGCGCCCCCACTGGCCGGACCGGCCGCGGCGCGCAGCCGCGCAGCCGGTCCG
>NZ_JBEUPA010000203.1:0-11926 GCF_040492065.1 Actinomadura sp. NPDC000929
GCCAGTCGCCCGCCGTCGCCCCGTCCGCCGCGGCCACGATCGTGCCCGGCGCGGCGGCCCCGGCGGCCGCCCCCTCGGAACGGGCCGTCACGAGAGCCAGCCCTGCTCGGTGAGGCGCTCCCTGAGCTGGGCCTCCAGGCCCTCCTTGTCCAGGAAGTCGCTGATGGTGATCACCACGGGCGCCAGGTCGGCGATCTCGCCGGTGTGCATGCCCTGGCCGATCACCACGTCGGGCGACATCCCGCGCGCCGTGGACACGTCGGTGTTCTCCACCCGGGCGTCCACGCCGAGCGAGCGCAGCGCGTCCTCGGCGGTCATCTTGAGCATCAGGCTGGAGCCCATGCCGACGCCGCAGACCGCGAGGATCTCCAGTTGCCGGTCCAGTGCCATGTCGTCCTTCTCTCCTCGTAGGGACGGTCGGGCCCGCGCGGACGTGCGGCGGGCCCTGCGTGGTCCGTCAGGCCTCCGCGGGGGCCGCGCTCTCGGGCGCCGCCGCCTCCTCCTCCGCCGCCCGGCGCTTCTCGGCCCGGCCGAGGAGCAGCAGGGTAGTGATCATCGCGCCGACCGCGACCGCGGGGACGAGCCAGATCGAGTTGCCGCCGACGACCGGGTCCGCGGCCTTCAGCAGCCAGCCGATCGCGTACCAGTCGGGGTCGGCGAGCGTCGCCAGCTCGGGCGCGGTCCGCTCGTACAGGCCCCAGGTGACGGCCTGCCCGACGGCGAGGATCAGCCCGGTGACGACGCCGCCGAGGACGGCGCCGCGCCAGCCCGCCACCACGTTGCCGAACAGCGCCGCCGCGCCGCCCACGAAGAACAGCATGATCATGGGCGGGGCGAGGGTGAACCAGCCGGCGCCGGCGAACACGCCGAGGCAGACCAGGAACACCACGGTCGACGAGACGAACCCGACCATGACGGCGGTCGGCGCGACGGGGAAGACGGTGGGCGCGTCGAGCGCGGGGCGGGTGCCCGGGATGACGCGGTCGCTGAACCCTTTGAACGCCGGGACGATCTCACCGAGGAACATCCGCACGCCGAACAGCAGGATCGCGATGCCGCCCGCGAAGCGCAGGCCCACCAGGATCGCCCACACCCACGGCGACAGCTTGTCGTCCATCTCGGCCGCGGCCTTGGCGACCACGCCGTGGTCGGCGAACGCGACCCCGACCAGCATGATCACGGTGATGATCAGCGCGGTGCTGACGTTGACGTCCTTGAAGAACGACAGCTGCCGGGGAAGCTTCAGCTTCTCAGTGTCGTGCTTGTCGCGGCTGCCGAGCGGGCGGGCCGCGTAGCCGGTGATCAGGCAGGCGAGCGAGCTGGTGTGCGCGAACCCGAACCGGTCGTCCGGCATGACGCGGCGCATCAGCGGGCGCATCCACAGCGGCTGCAGCGTCCAGTACGCGGCGACGAACCCGGCCCCGCAGAGCACGAGCGTGAGCTGGTCGGCGCCGGGCGCGATCGTCACCAGGGAGGCGACGGTGACCGTGCTGATCCAGAACATCAGGTGGCCGGTCAGGTACAGGTACCGGGCCGCGGGGAAGAGCCGCACGACCAGCACGTGCGCCAGGAACGCGACCGTGATCACCAGCGCGATCGTCCCGCCCTGGTCGGCGAGGAAGTCGGCGAGGGTGTTGTCGGCCTTCGGCGGCGTGGTCCCCATCGCGCTGGCGAGCACGGTCTGGAAGCTCGTCAGCCCGCCGGTGAAGACCTCGATGCCGATGAACAGGATGACCACGCCGATCGTGGCGCGCAGCGCCCCGGCGAAGACGTCCTCGAACCGCTTGCGCTGCAGGAGCAGGCCCGCCAGCGTGATGAGCCCGATGAGGATGGGCACCTGGCCGAACACGTTGTCGGCCAGGAAGGTGAGGATGTCCTTGATGACGTCCATGGTGAACTCGCCTCACATCTCGGGGGATGGGTGGTGCGCTGTCGCCCCCGTCAGCGCGGACGGACGATCGTGCGCCCGGGACGCGGCGCCCGGGCGTGCGGTCAGTGGTTCGGTGGTCGCAGGTCCAGTTCCAGCCGGTACCGGTCGCCGCGGTAGAGGGACCGGACGTACTCCAGCGGCCGGCCGTCCGCGTCCCTGGTGATCCGCTCGAACAGGAACGCCGGCATGTGCACCGGGACGCCGAGCTCGGCGGCCTCCTCGGCGGTGGTGACGGTCGGCTCGATGGTCTCGGTGCCCGAGGCGATCACGACGCCGTTGCCCCGGAGCAGGTCGTAGAACGACCGCCCTTCCAGGTCGCTCCGCCGCAGGTCCGGCATGAGCGCCCGCGGCAGGTAGAGGGTCTCGATGGCCATGGGGGCCTCGTCGGCCAGCCGGAGCCGCCGAATGGTAAATACCTCTTCGACGGGCGACAGGGCCAGCCGGCGGCCGATCCGCGCCCCCGCGGTCTCGGTGCGGAACGACAGCACCCTGCCGCCCGGCTTCATCCCGCGCCTGATCATGTCCTCGGTGAACGAGGTCATGGTCAGGGACACGGCGATCCGGGGTTCGGCCACGTAGGTCCCGCTGCCGTGCCGCCGGTCGAGCAGGCCCTCGGCCACGAGCCCGTCGATGGCCTGGCGCAGCGTCGGCCGCGAGACGCCGAGGTCCTCGGCCAGCCGGCGCTCGGACGGCAGCGCGTCCCCGACGTCCAGATCGTCCAGCATCGCCAGCAGCTCGCGGCGCACCGCCTGCCGTTTCGTGCTCGCGGTCCGGCCCTCACCGGCGGATGGCACGCCTGTCACCTCCTTTGACGCGGTTCCTGTCGTCGCACACGGTATGTCCCATTATGGCGACTGGTCAATACCACTTTGGCGATGTTTGCCGTGGTCATGGGCGGAGGGCCCGAACTACCGTCTCGGCAGGTCGGCAGACGGTGCCGATCACGACCGTGTCGACGCCGCGCTCGCGGCGGCGAGGAAGGCGGCCAGATGAGGAAGCTCGTGCGCGGCGCAGTGGCGCTGGCCCTGCCGATGCTCATGCCGGCGGCGCTCAGCGCGGCGCCGGCCCAGGCGGAGGCGGGCCGGCCGGGGGCGAGGGACGGCTGGAGGCTCGTGGCCTCCGAGCCGTTCGACCGGCGCATCGACGACGCGAAGGCTCCCTGGAGGCCGGACGGCGACGGCCCGTCCAGTCCGTACGACGTCGATGTCTACGACAACGACGGCGCCTACTTCGACACGATGGGCGGCCCGGCCTTCCGGACGCAGCTCGCGAAGATGAAGACCTACCGCAAGTCGTTCACGTTCGGGAAGCGCGGCTGGCTCACCGCCGAGCTGGCCGCCCGCGACGCCGACGGGGACGGCCGGCCGGACGCGCCGCCCACGCTCACCTCCGGCAAGGGCGTGGCCCGGCTGGACGAGCCCGCCCACCAGGCGGGCGTCGTCATCCGCTCGACCCGCGACCTGCCCGCCGAGTACCGGGTGGAGATGACGCTGCGCGGGCTGGACTTCGGCGGCCGGCGGAACGGGTCATGGGACTACCCGGACGGCCGGGTCAACGGCTACTCGCCGGAGGGCTGCAAGACCAACTTCCCCTGGGCGTCCGGCGGCGACTACGCGCGGCCCGAGTGCGAGTGGGCCGACGTCCGGACCGACTCCAACGGCTTCTACTACATGTCGATCATGGACTACCGGCAGGTGGCGCCGCACAACAACGTGTTCGTCCACGGCCATCGCAAGGTCGCCATGGACGGCTACAACCGCTACAAGTACACCGGCAAGGGCCTGCTGTACTGCAACCCGGCCACCGGGCAGTACGAGCCGTACTCCGCCGGGACGGGCAACGGCGTCAACGCGATCTTCATGACCGACGACCGCCGCTACCCGACCATGCCGGGCACCGAGTACCTCATGGAGAGCGAGTGCGGGCTGCGCAAGGGCGGCGCCATCGTCTCGACCGTCGACCTGAGGCCCGAGCTGCTGCCCGCCGAGCCGTACACGTTCGCCGTGGAGCGGCGCGACGGCGCCTACACGATGGAGATGTCCGGGGTCTTCGCGCACGTGGGGAGGGCGACCCTGCGCTACACGCGCTCGTTCGTCCAGGACGGCGAGCCGATCTGGCACTACAACCAGAAGCCCGGCGAGTACGACGGCCGGTTCAACGCCGACTGGACCTGGACGGGGCCGGGCGGCACCCTCGTCGACCGCGACACCTGGCCGGCCGGGTCCGCCTACCCCGACCGGTTCATGATCGGTGACCCGCACATGAACTTCTACGAGGGCTCGGCGCAGGTGGACGACATCCGCCTGTACGTCCCGCGCTAGCGGACCGGCGGCCGCCCGGCCCGGCGACGGCGGCGCCGCCGGTCAGGCGGTCGCCGCCCGGAACGACGCCGTCCAGCCGGCCCCGTACCTCGCCCTCGGCATCCGCGAGGGCGGCGCCACGCGAAAGCGGGCGATGCGCGACAAGTCCCACGACGCCTAGGCGGCCAAGCTGCACGACCGCCTGCTCTTCGGCTACTACCGCCTGCACAGCTCGACGAACGGCGCCCCCTGCGACAGGTGAAAGACGACCGGCGGCGGGTCAATCTCTGGGCCGTCAACGCGGTCTCGTTCATACGGTTGGTGCCGGAGCTGTGGCCGACACCGCCCGCCGCTCACCACTCTGGCGGCTGACGTCGCCGGTCACGTCGATGCCTTGGCCACGAGGTCCTCACCGCGGATCTCCCGGCGGCAGTGCGGGCACAGCGCAGGCAGCTTCAGGCTGCGGCGGCTGCGGACTTTGGCGTCCTCAGGGAGGTCTCGCCGCCTGACCGTCTCCTCACAGTGCGGGCAGGTCCCCGGCAGTTGCAGGGTCCGCGGAGCCCTGGGAGAGTACGTTCCACCGGTTCCCTTCGGGCGGCCCGCACCGGCACCCTTGCCCGGCTTGCCGGCCTCCCACGTGCGGTATGTCGACATCCGCCAGAACGGTGCCCGGCCGAGGACGGTGTCCTGCTCGGGCATATCGCCGGCCCTCGCCTCCGGGGTGCCGCGCCGGGCGTTGTGCCGGGACCGGTTCGCCTCGACGGTCGTCTTCTTCACACCCTGGAGGGCGGCCCAGACATCGATGTTGATGAGGGCCTCCGGGGCGATGTCCGCCGGGTCCGCGGGGAGTTCCGCCGAATCCTGCAAGATAATAATCCCGTCAAGGTTCATGTAGGCAGAATAATCTGTCGCAACACGGGGGCGGCCTCGCAGCCCCCGCGCCATGCCTACCGGCCGCCAGCCTCATCCGTGTTCTCCTACCTGCCTTCTCTTCGAACCACCGGCCCCGGTGCAGCGCGAAGTCGCCCGCGGTGAAGTCGCCGGGCGTCGGAGCGCAGACTGCCCCCTGCTAAATCGCGGCCGACGCTACGACCCGACCGAGAGCTGTACGAGCGCGTCACGGAAGGCGTCGCCCAGATGGGCGACCGCTGGAGCATGAACAGGCACTACAAGGCATGGCTACGGCACTGGTCGAATCCACGCGCCGCCAGTGTATGAACAGTATTTGCATACTTTTGGACGTGTTTGACTGCCTGGCAAGGCACAGTGCAAGTGATGGTTTCAGGGACTCTGCGACGACTCGCCATCACCTCCGTCAGGGCCCGCCTGAGTCTGGTCATGGTGCTGCTGTCGCTGCTCACCTTCGGCGCCCTCGGGATCGGCGTCGAGCATGCGGTCCGCGCCAGGATCGAGAACGCGGCCTTCCAGGAGACCCAACGTGTGGCCGGCGAGTGGATCGGCTCGATGAACTCGCCCAAGCCGGGGCAGCCGAGCGCCACCTCGCGCGTGCCCTACCTCCAGCTGGTCGATCCCCGGGGAAGGGTGGTGGCGGCGAGCCGTGCCGCCGGCGGCCGTCCCGCGATCAGCACGCTCTGGCCGCCGTTCGACGACCAGATACAGAACCGGGTCCAATGCGCGGACGGCCACTGCCTCATGCTCACGGCCAGCCGGGTCTCCCCGCAGAGGACGATAGTGCTGTGGGAGGGCGATACCCACGTCGTCTATGCGGCCATGCCGCGGCCCGCGGTGCTGGCCACGCCTCGGCTCCATGCCATGACCGCCGCCATCGTGCTGGTCGCCGTCGCGTTGACGGGGTGGGGGACCTGGTGGGTGGTAGGCCGCACCCTGCGCCCGGTCGAGTCGATGCGGAAGCAGATCGCCGAGATAACCATCGGCGACCTCAGCCGTCGCCTGACGCAGCCGCCGGGTGACGATGAGATCGCTCGCCTCGCTCGCACTGCGAACCAGGGAATCTCCAAGCTGGAGAACGCGACCAAACGCCAGCGCCGGTTCGGATCCATGGTCTCCCACGAACTGCGCCGACCGCTCACCGGCCTGCGGGCGCACCTGGAAGAGGTGTTGCTGGCTCCCGATGCCGACTGCCGCGAGGGGATACAGGGCGCTCTGGTGACGGCCGAACGACTTCAGGCGATCATTGACGAGATGCTGGAGCTGGCTCACGTCAGCTCAGGGCAGCGAGCGGTCGAGCCCGTGGACCTGAACGCACTGGCCCGTGCGGAAGCCGAAAGGGTGAGCGGCGGGCCTCCCATCGTCGTGCACGCCGCCGATGAGGCCGCCGTCCTCGGCAATCAGGTACAACTGACCGGGGTTCTGACGAACCTTCTGGTCAATGCCCAACGCCACACCCGCACCAGTGTTCACCTGACCGTGGGCCGATCGGAGGGACAGGCGACGGTCACCGTCCTGGACGACGGGAAGGGAATCCCTCCCGGCGACAGAGAGCTTGTCTTCCAGCCCTTCGTCCGTCTGCGCGAGGGCCGCCGCCGCGATCCCCATGGGAGCGGCCTCGGCCTGGCGATCTGCCGAGCCGTCGCCGAGTCCCACAACGGAACCCTCCAGGTCGAGGACTCCGCGCGAGGCGCTTGTTTCGTCCTGCGCATCCCGCTCGCTCCGACCGGTTCGAGACCCGAGGAGAGCGCCCCGGCCCCTCCGTCATCCGTCTACGAGGCAGACGCATGACGCACACCACACCCTCTGCCCATATCGGGCCTGCTGCTCCACCTCGACCCAGGCCGAGGCGATACCGCCGAGGCTGAGCGGCGCCTCATCGCCCGAGGTTTCTACGAGGGCTCGGCGCAGGTGGACGGCATCTGTACGTCCCGCGCTGGCGGTCAGGCGGTCGCCGCCCCGGCGCGGTACTCCTGCGGGCTGACGCCGTGCTCGCGCTTGAAGGCCGTGCTGAGCGCGAAGGCGTTGCCGTAGCCGACCCTGCGGGCCACGGCCTCCAGCGTCGCGTCCGTCTCGCGCAGCAGGTCGGCGGCCTGCGCGAGGCGGACGCCGGTGAGGTAGGCCATGGGCGGCTCGCCGACCAGCTTCGCGAACCGCTGCGCCAGCGCCGCGCGCGACACCCCGACCCCGGCCGCGAGGTCCGCGACCGTCCAGGGATAGGCCAGGTCGTCGTGCAGGAGCCGGAGCGCGGGGCCGACGACCGGGTCGCCGTGGGCGCGGTACCAGCCCGGGGCGGCGGCGTCCGGGCGGGAGAACCAGGCGCGCAGGGTCGCGATGAGCAGCAGGTCCAGGAGCCGGTCGAGGACGACGTCCTGGCCGGGCTCGTCCTTGCCGATCTCCTCCTGGAGCACGGCGACGAGCGGCGACCTCCACGTGTCGCCCCGGACGACCGCCATCGCGGGCAGCGCGGCCAGCAGTCGCTGCGTGACGGCCCCGCGCATCTGGTAGGTGCCGACCAGCATGACCGCCGGCCCGTCCGGGTCGTTGCCCCAGGCGCGGACGCCGAGGTCCATGGCCTCCGACAGGCTCGTGCCGTCCGGGGTGGTGCAGCGCTGGCCGGGATGGATGACGATCTGCGGCGCGGTCGCCGGGTCGTCGCTGACGGTGTAGGCGTCCGGCCCCCGGAAGATGACCATGTCGCCGGGGCCGACGCGCTGGGGATCGCCGTCGTCGGGGACCAGCCAGGCCTCGTCCCTGACCATGGAGAGCAGGGTCAGCGGCGCCTCGTCCTGGATCCGGAGCGACCAGGGCGGCGCGAGGGTCGAGCGCAGCATGAACGCTCCACGCGCGCGCGGACCGTCGAGGAGTTCGGCCAGGGCGTCCATGGAGGCCAGCGTAGACGCTGGCGTATGCGGGCGAGCGTCTCAACCATGGTGGCCGGAACCGCCCGGCTGTTGACTTCAGGGCATGACGAACAGCGAATCCGGAATCATCGAAAGCGGCCTCACCCTCGTCCTCGGCGGGACCGGCAAGACCGGCCGCCGCGTCGTCGAGCGGCTGGAGGCCCTGGACCTCCCCGTGCGGATGGGCTCGCGGTCGGCCTCCCCGCCCTTCGACTGGGAGGACGAGTCCACCTGGGCGCCCGTCCTGCGGAACGTCGAGAACGTCTACCTCTGCTACTACCCCGACCTGGCCGTTCCCGGCGCCCCCGACGCCATCCGCGCGTTCACGGGTGCGGCGGTGGACGCGGGCGTGCGGCGCGTGGTCCTGCTGTCGGGGCGGGGCGAGCCCGAGGCGCGGGACTGCGAGCGGATCGTCCAGGCGTCCGGCCTGGCCTGGACGGTCGTGCGGGCGAGCTGGTTCGCGCAGAACTTCAGCGAGGACTACCTGCTCGACCCCGTGCGGGCCGGGGAGGTCGTCCTCCCGGCGGGCGAGGTCCCGGAGCCGTTCGTGGACGCCGACGACATCGCGGACGTCGCGGTCGAGGCGCTCACCCGGGACGGCCACGCCGGGCAGGTGTACGAGGTCACCGGGCCCCGGGCGCTCACGTTCGCCGAGGCGGTCGCCGAGATCGGCCGCGCCGCGGGACGCGAGGTCGCCTTCGTTCCCGTCGGCGCGGAGGAGAACGCGGCGGCCCTCCGGGAGCACGGCGTGCCCGAGGAGGTCGTCGGCCTGCTGACCTACCTGTTCACGACCGTGCTGGACGGGCGCAACGCCCGGCCCGCCGACGGCGTCCAGCGGGCCCTCGGCCGCCCGCCGCGCGACTTCTCCGAGTACGCGCGCGAAACCGCCGCCAGCGGCATCTGGAACCACTGACCTGAGGACCGGACGACATGAAATTCTCTCTCGCGGGCGTCTCGGCGACCCTCTCCATCATCATGGCGGCCGGGATGGCCGGAACCTTCTTCGGCTTCTCCACCGGCGTCATGCCCGGGCTGAACGCGGCGCGGCCCGCTTCGGCGATCGACGCCATGCAGGGCATCAACCAGAGGATCCAGAACCCGGTCTTCGTGGCGATGTTCCTCCTGGTGCCGGTTCTGGCGGCGGCGGCGGGGGTGCTGCTGCTCACCCTGGACCAGAAGTCGGCGGCCCTGCTCTTCTTCGCCGCCGCCGGCCTGTACTTCGCGGGCGCGCTCATCCCGAGCTTCGCGGTCAACATCCCGATGAACGACGTCCTGGACGGCGTCGCGATCCCGAAGGACGCGGCCGAGGCGGCGAAGATCTGGTCGGACTACTCCGGCCGCTGGACGGCGTGGAACACCGTCCGCGCGGTGTTCAGCTGGGCGAGCCTCCTCTCCATGAGCCTGGCCGTCTACGTCTGGGGCAGGAACAACTGACCGATCTGACGCACCGGCGGGGTCCGTGCTCCGGCAAGGAGCATGGACCCCGTTTCCATGCCTCCCTCAGCCGTTCCTTCTGAGCCATCCGGCCCTTTTTAAAAGCGCCACCCCAGAGGGGTGCGGCACAGCTCTCGGCCTTCCGGAGACGCACGGAGGCGGCTGTGGGCGAAATGCGCCGCGACCACCAAGAATGCTGTACTCTGCCGAAGCGGAGACGCTCTGACGAACACTTCGAAGTCCTCTTGTCGTCTCGGACGGCGAAAGGCGGTTCCTCAGGGGCGGCTCGTGACAACCAAAAGAAGGAGGGATGATGGGCGACAGGTTTTCGCAGCTTGTCGCTGCAGAAGATTTGGCTGCTACAAGGGAGCTCCTCGAACGCGACCCTGATCTGGCTCACCGACTTCGCTCGGTCGCCCTGGAGAAGGCCGGCGCACTCAGCGGTTTCTACCACCATAACGTCCGGGTGGGAAACCTGATGTGTCGCTTCCCTGCCGCCGGGGCGGACAATCTGGATCGGCGTACTTATGAGGAGAACGACGTGTTGCGGGCCATTCAGCCCTATCTGGGCCGAAAGGCGTCCCACCTGGTCTACGAGGGGCAGGGGTGGTCCGTACACGCGTACGAAGAAGGCCGAGTCCTCCACGAACTCTCGCCACCGGGTCGGCCGGTGCCGAGGCTCGTTCTCGACGACACGGTGGACCTGTTCCGCAGGTTGACCGATGTGCCGTTGGGGGACATGCGGTTGCCGCCCTGGTGGCCGGAAGACGGCGATTCGGTGGGATTCGGATTGCGCAGGGCCATCCAGGCGTCGGTCGCCCAATGGAAGTCGACCCGCTGGTTCGGCAGGGAGTTCGACTTGCTCGGGCTTCCTCTCCAACCGCATCGGGCGATGGTGGGCCGCTTGACGAAGCTCACTCCCCGGCCGTTTCAGCTCCTGCACAACGACATGCACCGTGGGAACATCATCGTGCGTCCCGACGGTCACGCGGTCTTCGTGGACTGGGAATTGGCGACGATCGGGGACTGGGTGTACGAGGTGGCGACCCACCTGCACCTCATGCGCTACACCGAAGGAGACCGGCAGTATCTTTTGGAGCGCTGCCTCGAAAGGATGCCGCCCGCCTCCACCGAGGGGTGGCAGGCGGATCTGGAGACCTATCTGGACCTCAACCGGATCCAGTCGGCCGTCAACGACACCGTCCGTGTCATCCATAAGATCAGGAAGGAGCGCCTGTCGCCCGCCGAGAAAGGGGAAATGGTCCTGGCCCTGACCGGAACGCTCAACACGGCCGGTCGGATCTGGGGCATGGAGAAGGTACTCTCCCCCGACGAGGTGGCCGCCGCGGTTCAGGCCGGCGTCGTCGGAGAGTAGCAGGGGGCGCCGGGAGAAACCGCCCGGTCCCTGTTCGACCCACGCTGCGCCCTCACTCGCATGGAAATGAGAGTGGGGGCGTAGATGCCCGCGGAGGCGCGGCCCGCGCGGGCCCGGGGCTTACCATCGGCGGATGGGCGGCGTCTACGCGATCAGCGACCTGCACGTGGGGTTCCCGGAGAACCGCGCGTTCGTCGAGGGCCTGCGGCCCGCGTCCGAGGACGACTGGCTGATCGTGGCGGGCGACGTCGGCGAGCGCTTCGCCGACGTCGAGTGGACGCTGCGCACCCTCGCCGAGCGCTTCGCCGCCGTGCTGTGGGTGCCCGGCAACCACGAGCTGTGGACCATCAAGGACGACCCCGTGCAGCTGCGCGGTGAGGCCCGCTACCGCCGGCTCGTCGAGATGTGCCGCGGCCTGGGCGTGCTGACCCCTGAGGACCCCTATCCCGTCTGGGACGGCCCGGACGGCGCCGTCACCGTGGCGCCGCTGTTCATCCTGTACGACTACACGTTCCGCCCCGACGGGACGTCCAGCAAGGAAGAGGCCCTCAAAGCCGCGCACGAGGCCGGTGTCGTGTGCACCGACGAGGTCTACCTGCACCCCGACCCGTATCCCGGACGGGACGCCTGGTGCGACGCCAGGATCTCCTACACCGAGCAGCGCCTGTCCGCCCTGGAGCCGGGGACGCGGACCGTGCTCGTCAATCACTGGCCGCTCGTCCGCGAACCCACCCGCGTCCTCTGGTACCCGGAGTTCGCCCAGTGGTGCGGCACCGAGCGCACCGCCGACTGGCACAGCCGGTTCGGCGCGGTGTCCGTCGTCTACGGGCACCTGCACATCCCCCGGACGATCTGGACCGGCGAGGTTCCGCACATCGAGGTGTCGGTCGGCTACCCGCGCGAATGGCGCGAGCGGTCCGACGCGCCGCGCGGCCCCCGCCGCGTCCTGCCCGTCCCCGAGACGGACTGACCGGCTACCGGCGGGCCGCGCTTCTAGCGGGCCGCGCCCGGCGCCATGACGAAGTCGATCACGACGGGGGCGTCGTTGATCTCCATGGCCTTGGCGATGACCTCG